>NZ_JUEI01000063.1:0-31671 GCF_000802655.2 Paenibacillus sp. IHB B 3415
ACCGAAGGGTCCTGGGAGAGTAGGACGCCGCCAAGCACATGAGCCATTGTCGAGCAATCGACAATGGCTTTTTTGTTTATATATCTAGAAAAAGAGGGCAAATAAGCAGAAACAATAAATAAAACGCTTACAAACGAGTGACATTTTTGTTACCGACGTGTCGATAGTTCCAAGTATAATAGAAAAGTGCAAATATTAAGCAGAGGCCTTAATACGAATGAACTACAGATAAATTCTAACTTTGAATTTTCTTGCGTCTTTAGATGCATGGTAGAGGTAAGGAGGATTTAAGGTATGAAGCGAACCCAACCTTTATGGATATTAGTTATTCTTTGTATAGTTGGAGTTATGCTGGCCGGCTGCGGAACGAAGGAGCCGGCCTGGGAGACTTTTGACGGTGCGCTCAATGAGAAAAGCTTTCCCGTTCCTAAAGAAGCCAGTTCCCCCGACAGGACCACTACGAACGTGGCCATGGATTATGTAAGGTACTCTTTGCCCGGGCTGAAAGAGAAGAAGGGTGTACCTGAGCCTTATCTGGAGGAGATCAAGGCATGGGGATGGGAAGAGCAGAGTAATGAGGATTCTGGAAGCTCCCGCGTTTTTCAGAAGGAAGGACTTATTGTACACTTAACCGTGCATGATGGCTACTTCATTGTAATGATCCCGAAGGAAAAGAAAGTCACCACCAAAGGATTAAAGAGCAAATAAAAAAATCGCCGTCCGTATAGGGATGGCGATTTTTTTGTGTGGGATGCAAGTTGAATATGCGCCCGTATGTATGATCGCTTAAGATTATTGGGCGTAATAGGAGGCATCCGCCGTATTAAATTTCAGCATGCCGTCTTTCGCTTCGCTGCGTAGCCGCAGAAGGGTATACAGGCGGGGCAGCAGCAGCCATAGATGGCATATTACTAAAGATGCGGTAAATGCAGGCGGTGCCCAGACGATAAAGAGCGCTGTAATGCAGAGACCGATCCACAGGTTATGCATTTGTACTTTGCGGAAGATGCCATAGTTGATATATTGATCAGGCATATAACCGGGCCAAGGCAGGTGCAGGGACATTTTCCACCGTTTTACGATAGGGTGACCGGAGATCAGCAGAACTGAACGTGAAATAACATATTGAATCCACAGCATTACGGGTCCGGCAATAATCATGAACAGAATGCTTAGCCAGGATAGGAAAACGGTTTCCAGCACAAGGAACACAAAAGGAAGCGCAATATAGACCCGCAGCAGGGATGCGGAAATATTAATTTTTTTGATAAGCTTGTATTGATAGAATGTAGCAGCGCCTTTGGTGTTTGGTTCCATAAAGAAAATTCAGACCTCCTCACAAGTTCTCTTGTTATTAATATCGGCCTAACCGTGTGTTTTATTAAACCCGGGATCAGATACACCGAATAGGCATTAGGCGAATATATATATTTCAGGCTATGAAGGATTAGGAAAAAACTATGAAAAGGTTTAAAATGATAGAAGGTGTACCATACTGATCTTAAAAGAGTCAAGGTGGGATGAATATGGAACAGCAAACCGCACAGGCCTGCATCATCTGCGGGCAAGAAAAGGAAGAAGGCATTGTGATTGTCTCGCATTTCATCTGTGAAGATTGTGAGAGTGAGATGGTGCGCACAGAGGCTGAAGATGCCAAGTACCGTTTTTTCATTGGCCGGATGAAGAAAATCAATTTGCAGAAGAATGCTTAACCCGAGAGCAGCAGCAACGATTTACAAGTAAGTATATAAAGAGCGGGCGGTGGATGTGTGTCGCGTTGGCTGCAAATAAAAGAGTTCCTCTAACGGTTTCTCCGCCAGGGTCTGGTGTGGGAAGCCGTTTTGTTGTTTCTGGAAGACTTTGCGCATAATAATAGGCGTTTGGGTGTATTTGCGTTAAAATAGAAGGTAACCCCCAGGGAAGGAAGAACAAATGAACAATTTACAGCCTGGCAGGGCACCTGTATACGAAATGCTGGAACAATATAGACTTAAGGGTAATATATCTTATCATGTGCCGGGGCACAAGAATGGCGAAGCTTACCGGAATACCGGCGGTGCAGGGTATCTGGCTGACGTGATGCGCTATGATGCGACAGAGATTACCGGAACGGATGATCTTCATCATCCTGAAGGGGTAATTCAGGAGGCACAGGAGCTGGCAGCGGATTGTTTCGGCGCAGAGGAGAGCTTCTTTCTGGTTGGCGGCAGCACAGCGGGGAACCTTGCACTTATTCTGACCGTTTGCTATGAGCCGGGGATGCTGCTTATTCTTCAGCGTAATGTTCACAAATCTGTAATCCACGGACTGATGCTGGCCGGGGCACGTGCCGTGTTCCTGGAGCCGCAGATTGATTCTGGCAGCGGGCTTGCGGTTGCACCGGCGGCAGAAACGGTGCAGGCTGCACTGGCGGCTTATCCGGAGGCTGCCGCAGTACTGGTTACTATGCCGAATTACTACGGCATGGGCAGTGATCTTGCGCCCCTCGCGCAGGCCTGTCACGACAGCGGGATTCCGCTGCTGGTGGATGAGGCGCACGGGGCGCATTACGGCCAGCACCCGGCGCTTCCAGCCGGGGCGCTTGCCAGTGGCGCGGACGGCGTGGTGCAGTCCACGCATAAGATGCTGACGGCGCTGACGATGGGCGCCATGCTGCATGTGCAAGGGCCATGGCTCGACCGCGCGCTGCTTCGCCAGCGCCTCGCCATGGTGCAGAGCTCCAGCCCATCGTACCCCGTGATGGCTTCGCTCGATCTGGCCCGGCGGCTGCTGCACAGCCAGCGCGCCGATGCCTTCACGGCGGGGCGGCGGGGCTCGCCGCCGTGAACGTGCTGCGGCGCGGGCTGGCTTCGCTGCCGCGCTTTCAGCTGCTGCAGCCGGCCGGGCCGCTGCAGCGCACCTGCGGCGATGCTGACGCCGCAGAGACAGATACGCCGCCGCAGCGCGGGGCGGCGTACGGGACACAGGACCCCTTTAAGGTCGTCATTTATGACGCCGCCGGGGTCCTGGGGGGCTTCGAGCTGCAGCGCAGGCTCGAAGAAAGAGGGATCGTGCCGGAGATGAGCGACGACCGGCACGTGGTACTGGCCTTCAGCCTCGGCTCGAAGGCAGAGGATGCAGCGGTGCTGCTGGAGGCGCTGCGGGATATTGCGGCGCAGACAGCCTGCGGGGTGCCGCAGACGGACGGCACAGAAGCAGCCTGTGACTCCGGGGCCAAGTATGCTGCTGGTTCCGGCTCTGCTCTTGATGAGGCAGCAGGCGCTGGCCTTGTCGCTGCCTCTAGCCCTATCGCAGAATCTCAATCGGATCGCAGTTCCATGACCATACTGGCGGATGCATCATACAATAATGGGGAAGAGGCTATGTCAGCCTTTTCCAGCTCAAATTCCACGTGGAACAATTTCAGCGCATCGCTGATCTCAGCTCCGGTCCGGTTCTCCACGAAGCCGGTTGCCGCTGAGGAGACAGAGAGTATATCGCTTGAAGCAAGTGCGGGCAGGGTGGCGGCCGAAATGGTTATCCCCTATCCGCCCGGAATACCGCTGCTTTATCCCGGAGAGATCATAACAGAGTCCATATGCGGCAGGCTGGGCAGCCTCCGCGATGGCGGGGCTAAATTCCAGGCCTGTGCCGATCCCGCCTTACAGCATATTAAGGTATACAACATTCAGAAGGGCGGAGAAGTATAAGTGAAGCGAGAAGGTTTCTTCATTACTCTGGAGGGAGGCGACGGCTCCGGTAAAACAACCGTACTCGGCAGAGTAGCGGCTTATCTGCAGAATCATTCCATGCCCTACTTAATCACCCGCGAACCGGGCGGAATTGAAATCGCCGAGAAGATCCGCTCCATTATTCTGGACCCGGCCCATACGGCTATGGATGCCCGGACAGAAGCCCTGTTATACGCGGCAGCAAGAAGCCAGCATCTGGCGGAAGTAGTCGAGCCTGCACTGCAGGAGGGGATTACTGTGCTCTGCGACCGTTTTGTTGACAGCAGCCTGGTCTATCAGGGTTATGCAAGAGGACTTGGCATCGAGGAAGTGTGGGGAATTAACCGGTTCGCGACCGGCGGCAGGATGCCTGACCTTACCTTCTATCTTGATGTTGATCCTGAGGTGGGATTGTCTCGGATAGCAGCCAATCAGAACCGGGAAGTCAACCGTCTGGATCTGGAAAGCCTTGAATTTCACCAGAAGGTCAAGGCCGGTTATCAGCTCGTGGTGGATTCCGATCCGCAGCGGATTGTTGTACTAGATGCCAACCGCCCGATCCATATGGTGGAGCAGGACATTGTACAGACACTGAAAGACCGGATATTAAAGGATTTCTAAGAGGTTTTGTCAAATAAACAATAGAGGTATAATGATTACACACAGACCTGCAGCGGGCTGGCTGCTGCTGCGAGAAATTCTGTGATTACACAACATGCAGGAGGGGAAACGAAGATGAATTTGATCATTGCAATTATCCAAGACAAGGACAGCAACCGGCTATCCAGTGAACTAGTCAAAGCGAATTTCCGTGCAACCAAGCTGGCCAGTACAGGCGGATTTTTGCGGGCGGGCAACACCACTTTTCTGATTGGGGTAGATGATATTCAGGTTGATGCAGTACTGAGTGTAATCCGCAACAGCTGTAAAGTACGTGAACAATTGGTCACACCTGTAACACCGATGAGCGGTACGACAGATTCATATTTGCCTCTTCCCGTGGAAGTTCAAGTAGGCGGAGCTACAGTATTCGTCCTTCCGGTTGATCGTTTCGAGCATTACTAACGCATAATATAGCAATAAACCATAAGGGCGGTAGATACCTTTGAAGATCAACCCGGGCTACAGGCCCTTAAAAAGTGAATTGTCGACCACGGAAGCTGACCGGCGGCCTGTTCAGCAAAAGAACTTTACCGATGTATTTCAACAGCAAAGTGAGCAAAAAACAATAGATGAACTGAACCGCCAGATTAAAGATATCCAGCAGCAAGGTGACCGGCTATCCAAATCCATGACCGTCCGTGAACTGGCTATCTACCGGAACATGATCAAACGGTTCCTGGAGGAGACCGCCCGCCGCGGAGTGATCCTGAAGGAGACCAAGGGCTGGGACCGGCGCGGCCGGGGCAAACGCTACAAGCTGCTGGATGAAATTGATGCCGCTCTGCTGAATATGGCAGATGATCTGCTGGACAGTGAGCAGGGCCGGATTGATCTGCTCGGACGGGTCGGAGAGATCCGCGGACTGCTGATTAACCTTTCGTTCTGACAAACTTGGAGGAATATATGTCTTTTCATGAACTATTAGGCCAGGAGGATGCCAAGCGGCTGCTTCAAAATGCCTTACGCAAGGACGCTGTAAGTCATGCCTATCTGTTCACCGGCCCGCCAGGGAGCGGCCAGGTCAGAATGGCTATGACGTTCGCCCAAGCGATATTCTGCACGAAGTGCAAGGATGATGCCTGCGGGGAATGTCTGGAGTGCCGTAAGGTGGAGCATGGCAACCATCCCGATTTATCGTTGCTGCGGCCCGATGGGGCAAGTATCAAGATTGACCAGATCCGCGAACTTCAGCGTGTTTTTTCCTACCGCTCGGAAGGAATTAACCCGAAGGTTTATATTATAGAAGGAGCGGACAAAATGACGGTGCAAGCCGCCAACAGTCTGCTGAAATTTCTGGAGGAGCCTCCTGCTCCTGCGGTAGGAATTCTGATCTCTGATAACAGCAGTTCCCTGCTGTCGACGATCCAGTCCAGAACCCAGCGCATTCCGTTTAGTCCGCTTCATCCGGATATTATGCTTCAGGCGCTGTCCAGTGAAGGGGTTCCGGTGCCGCTGGCACGGTGCGCGGTATCACTGACTGCAGGTCTTGACGGCTGCAGGGAACTTTTGGCACAGAATTGGTTTGCAGAAATGAGAAATCTAGTGTTACAATTAGCAAAGGAGTCTTTGGGCAAAGGCAGCTCCGCAGTAGCAACTGCAGGGCAGAAGGTGTTCAAGACCGGGCTTGGTGAACATTTGGATATTCTATTCAGCATGTTTCACTTATGGTTCAAAGATATGCTCTACTTCCTGTACCGAAAGCACGAAAGTATCGTCTTCATAGATCAGTTAGACTTCATTTCCAAGGCTGCCCGTCAGCGGAGTACGGAACAATGGGTGGCTTACATGGAATTTGCGGTGGAGAGCAAGCGCAGGCTCCGCTCCAATACCAATACCCAGTTGTGTTTGGAGCAGTTCTTAATCCGGTTAGAAAGTTAACAGGCCGGGTTATTTATGATAGATCCTCCGGATAAACGCTTCAGCACCTGGAAGTACAGGTTTAACGGATGAGGAAGGACAAGCATGAATCATCTGGGAAGCAGGCTTGCTTAAGGATTCCTTTTACCGGCAAACAAGGGGGTTAATTTTTGTACAGCGTAGTAGGTGTCCGCTTCAAAAAAGCGGGTAAAATATATTATTTTGATCCACTTGATTTCCCGATTGAACGCGATCAATGCGTAATTGTTGAGACAGCAAGAGGGGTCGAATACGGTAAGGTTGTCGTTGGCAAAAAAGAGGTGCAGGAAGCAGATGTTGTACTGCCGCTCAAGAAGGTTATGCGTATTGCCGGTGAAACCGACGCACGTGTGGTCGAAGAGAACAAAGGTGCTGCAAAGGACGCTTTTACCACCTGTTTAAATAAAATCCGCGATCATGGCCTCAAAATGAAGCTCGTGGATGTGGAATTTACGTTTGACCGTAATAAGATCATCTTTTATTTCACTGCCGAGGGCCGCGTGGATTTCCGCGAACTGGTTAAGGACCTGGCAAGTATTTTCCGAACCCGCATCGAGCTCCGGCAAATTGGTGTGCGTGATGAAGCCAAGATGCTTGGCGGACTTGGACCTTGCGGACGGGTGCTCTGCTGCTCCTCCTGGCTGGGTGATTTCGAGCCGGTGTCCATCAAGATGGCCAAGGACCAGAATCTCTCGCTGAACCCGACCAAGATCTCGGGATTATGCGGACGGCTGATGTGTTGTCTGAAGTTTGAGCATGATAATTATGAGAGCACGAAGGAAGAAATGCCGGCGGTAGGCAAAATCGTCGTAACCTCACTGGGTGATGGCAAAGTAGTAGGTATTAATGCCGGAAGCCGCACGGTTCATGTGCAGTTGTTTGAAGTGGGCAAAGTTAAAGAACTTCCAATGGATGATGTTGTCGTCAAGTAAACCATTATAAGGTTACTTTCGGGGTGGAAACTTGGAGAAGAAAAATATATTTGCACACATGCAGGAGATGGAAGCGCAGATGGATGAAATGCGCGCCACTCTAGGAGATTGGAAACAGACGGTTAAAGAGCTGATGGAAGCAAATCAGAAGCTTAGTCTGGAGAATGAGCAGCTACGTATCATATTGAAAAGGGAAGCCCCTCTGGATAAGGCCGCGCTTTCTGCTGAGGCGGAGGCTATACTGGCTGCCGAAGGCAAAGAAGAGGTTGTCGGAGAAGGTTACGATAATCTGGCCAGACTGTACCATGAAGGTTTCCACATCTGCAATGTCTATTTCGGGCATTTGCGGACGGAAGGCGATTGTCTGTTCTGCCTTTCTTTTCTTAATAAATGAGGATATCCAGCCGTAGGAGATTTTCGCCTACGGTTTTTTTTGAATTTGGAGGAATGTACAATGACCCATTCGTTTAACGATACCCCGGTGCCTTTGCATAGTGCAGAGCGGATCGATGACTTGCTAACCCATGATCTGCGGATTATCCAGAGTGACGAAGTATTCAGCTTCTCTATGGATGCTGTGCTGCTGGCCCGATTCGCCAGTATACCGCCGCGCGGAAGAGTACTTGATCTATGCACCGGCAACGGAGTTATCCCTATGCTGCTGACCACGCGTACCAAAGCTTCTATTGAAGGGATAGAAATTCAGCCCCGTCTTGCCGACATGGCCCGGCGCAGTGTAGCTTTGAACAGGCTGGAGGAGCAGGTGCTGATCCATGAAGGTGATTTGCGGGAGCTGCATAATACCGCAGGGTATGGTGTATATGATGCAATAACGGTTAATCCCCCCTATATGCCGCTTAACGGGAGCGACCTGAAGCTGAATTCACATCAGGCCATGGCCCGTCATGAAATTGGCTGTACGCTGGAGGAGGTCATTCAGGCTTGTGTCCGGCTGGTCCGCACTGGAGGCAAAGTCAGTATGGTACATAAGCCGCAGCGTCTGGTGGATATCATCAGTCTAATGCGTAAGCACCGGCTGGAACCGAAGCTGATCCGCTTTGTACATCCCCGTGCGCATCTGGAGGCGAATATGGTACTGATTGAAGCGGCGCGCGACGGGAAGCCGGAGGTGCGTTTACAACCGCCTTTAATCGTATATAATGAGGACAATCAATACTGTCCTGAAATAATGGATATTTATTATGGGAACAAAGAGGATAACAGCCAATGACGATAACCTGCCAAAGCAGCTTTCAAAATAACAATGACGGAGCAAAGCCCGAAGGATGCGGCTGTTTGTATCTGGTAGCTACTCCTATCGGCAATCTGGAAGATATGACTTACCGCGCGGTGCGCACGCTGAAGGAATGCGATATTATTGCCGCAGAGGATACGAGACAGACGCGTAAATTACTGAGCCATTTTGAAATTACACCCTCCATGTTGTTCAGCTACCATGAGCATAATAAGGCGGCAAGCGGACCTGAATTGATACGCTATATAATAGAAGGTAAAAATTTAGCCCTTGTCAGCGATGCCGGCCTGCCGGCGATTTCAGACCCTGGAGCGGACCTGGTAGCACTGGCTGTAAGTCATCAAATTCCGGTAATTCCGATTCCCGGAGCTAACGCGGCGCTGTCAGCTTTGATTGCTTCGGGATTGCCTACCGCCAGCTTCACATTTATCGGTTTTCTGCCCAGAGAGCGTAAGGATATCCGGGCCGTTCTGGCACCTCTCCGCTCTGCACAGGGCACACTGCTCTTCTATGAGTCACCGCATCGTGTCGCTAAGACGCTGGTCCATTTGCAGGAAGCCTTCGGCAACCGCCGGGTTACACTGGCCCGTGAGCTGACCAAACGGTATGAGGAGTTTCTGCGCGGTACGATTGAAGAATGCTGTGCCTGGCTGGTGGAGCATCCTCCGCTTGGTGAGTACGTAATTGTGCTTGAGGGAGAGAGCAAAGAAGAGGCAGAGCTCGCCGAGTCTTCCTGGTGGCGGGAGCTGAGTATCGAAGCTCATGTAGCCCACTATGAAACCTCGGGCTTGCCGCGTAAGGACGCGATGAAAAAAGCGGCCTCTGACCGTGGCTTGGCCAAGCGTGATATTTATAATGCGCTGCTGGAGCGGGAATAAGGGGATAGAGTAACTGATCACGTTTATTGCAGTTAAGCTTCTGTTAGATAAACTCCGAAATAGCTCAGATGATTAGAATGCTTGATGAAATAATTGTATTCTGTACACTTATTTGGATATAATTATTCCTTATATTAGATATAGATGTAGTTTGTACATTTATATTTATGTAAAATGGATAATTTAGAGGATATGTATGGATATAATTGCATGAAATACAACTAAAATAATCAGACCTACGCTTTGGTATTATATAACTGTATAGAATGCAGTTATCCAGTTTTTCCAAGACCAATTATCCAATATTACACCTATGCTATCGCCCGAACGAAAGTCATTTGGCCGCGCTGACATAGCGATTCCCGCAGGGAGAGCGTGCTGTAGCACGAAGGTAACATGAAGGCAAATAACCAGTACGCACCAAAGTTGCTAATCGGCTCCGCCTTAAAGCGATTCCCGCAGGGAGAGCGGTTCCACACTCTAACGTCACTCAAGAGCGTAACCGCACGGCCGCCGCAAGAGCGAAGCGTGTGGCGGAACACTGCGCATGGCAAGGCCCTGAGGACGCACCTTCAGGGAGTCCGAAAAGGGCCGGTCCACCGCCTAACTTGGCTTCTTTCCGGCGCCATCTGCACAGTTAGCCAAGCTTCCGGGTGTCCAGAGGGCCGGGGCCCTTGGGGCCCTCCCTATAGGGAGGGTTTGGGAGGGGAAGAAGAATTTAATGTTCATGATTTAATGGTTATAATTTTATGGTTATAATTTTATGGTTATGAAATTAATGGCTAATGTTTAAATAGGATAAAGGGGTATCCGGGGAAAGTCCCCGAAAAAAGTGCAAAAAAATACCTCCCGCGCTAACGGGAGGCCAAGGAGATATAAAAAGGTTAGAATTAACAATTTGATTAGTTCCTATTATAACCTATTTGTTTTAGTTTGTCACAGGGGTAGGGATAGCAGAAATACATTCATGACAAACAATTTTACCTTTGAAATAGGTTACATTCTCAGCATTCCCGCAGAAAATGCAGGCAGGCTCATATTTCTTAAGCATGATCCGCTCACCGTCCACGTAAATTTCGAGCGCATCTTTTTCTCCAATACCCAGTGTGCGGCGCAATTCAATTGGAATAACGACCCGTCCAAGCTCATCTACCTTACGTACAATTCCTGTTGATTTCATCATTACAATCGTTGCTCCTCTCAATTATCAAAAGCGTCAATATTCGACATTGTTCACTGTTTTATGATATTTATCATACCAACCATTCCCAAAACAGTCAACCTTTTTTGAGGCGAATTTTAAGGAAACTTTGAAGGAAACATTCATACCGCCATTGGTTAGGCATATATCCCAAAAAGAACCTCGAAAATATTTGTCGATTTGTAAATTGCTAATTTGTCATAATTCGACAAAGTACGACAATATTTATTATTATAACTGTAATTCCACCCTATTTCTATGGATATTATTCAAAGGAGTTGATCTCATGAAGCAACCGCTGACAGAAGAGAAGGTATTTAAGGATCCGGTTCATAACTACATTCACGTCCAGGACACCATTATCTGGCGTCTGATTAACACCAAGGAGTTCCAGCGTCTGCGGCGCATCCGCCAGCTTGGCACCTCTTATCTGACTTTCCATGGCGCAGAACACAGCCGGTTTTCCCATTCGCTTGGTGTTTATGAAATTACCCGGCGGATTATATCGCAGTTTGAACGGAGCGGATATAAGGATTGGATGCCTGAGGAGAGTCTGCTTACCCTGTGTGCGGCGCTGCTGCATGATCTGGGACATGGCCCGTTTTCCCATTCTATAGAAGAAGCTTTTGAAATGGATCATGAGGACTGGACCTGCCGGATCATTCTGGAGGATACGGAAATCACCGCTATTCTGCGTGATGTAGCTGAGGATTTCCCTAATAAAGTAGCCTCTGTGATCTCCAAAACGTATGAGCATGAAATTGTTGTCAATTTGGTGTCGGGGCCGCTGGATGCGGACCGGATGGATTATCTTTTGCGTGATGCCTACTATACAGGAGTGAATTACGGAACCATTGACATTGACCGGATTCTGCGGATGCTGCGCCCCTATGACGGCCGGGTAGTTGTTAAAGAATCCGGCATGCATGCGATTGAGGATTACCTGATGTCACGTTATCAGATGTACTGGCAGGTCTATTTCCATCCGGTAACACGCAGCTCGGAAATTATTCTGCGCCAGATTCTCCGCAGAGCCAAGGAGCTGGTGCAGGGGGATTATGGTTTCCGGTTCATGATTGAGCCGCTCAGTGATTTGTTCCGCGGGGATGTAACGGTGGAGCAGTACCTGCTGCTGGACGAGGCTTTGATGCAGACAGCCTTCATGCAGTGGACGCTGGAGAAAGATGAAATTTTAAGCGACTTGTGCAGCCGATTTATTCATCGTAAACTGTATAAATATGTGGAGATGGAGCATCTGGATACAGAGACAATTGACGAAATCCGCCGCAGCTTTGCCGGTGCCGGACTGCGTGCTGATTATGATCTGGAAATCGATTTTCCGACAGATCTTCCTTATGATGTATTCCGTCCGGGGGATGCTTTTGACAGCAAACAGATTCTGCTTCTGGACCGCCATGATAAGCTGCGGGAGATCTCAGAGGTATCGGATATTGTACGCTCAATCAGCGGGATTCACCGAGGCAGATATCATCTCTATTTCCCGCAGGACAGGCTGCAGAAAGCCCTTCCACAGCTGCCGCCCTCCATCGCAGATATTTTTGCAAAATAACCTAAAATACTTGTAATTCATCATAGAAATCAAGGCGGAAAGGATGAAATATAATGCAGTTATTCGACACACATACCCATTTGGATGCTCCGCAATTCGACGAGGACCGCGAGGAGGTAATCGCCCGGGCGCTGGAGTCCGGAGTCAGTAAAATGATCAATATCGGCTTCAACCGGGAGACGATTCCGACAACGATGGAGCTTGCAGAGAAATATGATTATATTTATGCAGCGGTGGGCTGGCATCCCCAGGATGCATTCAGTATGAAGGAGGGCGACCTCGAATGGATCGCCTCGCTTTGCAGCCATCCCAAGGTAGTGGCCATCGGCGAGATCGGACTTGACTATTATTGGGACACTTCTCCTAAGGATGTACAGCATGAGGTATTCCGCAAGCAAATCGGCCTGGCACGTGAACTGAAGATGCCCATCTGTATCCATAACCGCGATGCCCACGAGGATGTAATCCGGATTCTGCGGGAGGAAAAAGCGGGTGAGGTTGGAGGGGTGATGCATTCGTTCTCCGGCAGCTGGGAAAGCGCTAAAATGTGTCTGGATCTCGGCTTCCATTTGTCCTTCGGGGGACCGATTACGTTTAAGAATGCCAGGGTGCCCAAAGAGGTGCTCGCCCAGACTCCGCTGGACCGGCTGCTGATCGAAACGGACTCCCCATATTTGACTCCGCACCCCTTCCGCGGCAAGCGAAATGAGACCGCACACGTAAGACTGGTAGCGGAGGCAGCGGCGGCAATAAAAGGGATTGATTTACAGGAATTGGCTGAAATTACGTATGCGAACGCACTGGAACGATTTGGAATTGTCTGAAAACGGGAGAAAAAGCGGTGAAAAATGAAGTATAGCCGATATATTAAACTTTTATAGTCTAAAAACGGCTGAATATTACAATATTTTAATCATTTTTTTACGTAAACGTGGTTGAATCGTCCTTTACAACATGCATCAAAACAGGATATCATCTTTTCAGTGCAGTGAGCTGTTGTTACTGTGACAGTCACTATTTCATGGATCGTCTCGCTGAGTCTCCGTATGGAGAACGGGGGAACCAATAAATGCCCTGCCGCATGCCCGTACATAGAGTACAACACAGAATTGCCGCAGACTTTATTTGATTTCTTCACGTGGTCTTTGGGGTGAATTTGAGGGCAACCGCCGTGAGCGGGTGACCTGAGATAGGGCGTCTCTCTTATGCCCGAACCCGACAGCTAACCCCGTAAGCGCAAGTAAGAGAGGAAACCTCGTGCATAAACATTCCCGCGTATTCGACACCGGAGAAGCCACGAAAGAGTCCTCTGTGAACTCTTTTTTGGGCTTTTTTTGTTTTGAATAATGCGGATGTTCCCGGCATACTGTTATATAACAGATATCCGGAGTAGCTATGCCGAGCAGGCGATCCATGAGCAGGAAACGCTGGAGCAATGCGGGCGTATCCTGTTGCAATCTCAAACCTAGTTTCGTCAGAAATGATGCAGTCACCTTGATATAACTTGGACGACGGGGCTATGTAAGGAGGATGGAGAGAGTGGGCGTATTCCAACCAGAGGTATCCCATGATTCGCAATCATCCAGCAGGTCTTTCGCATTACGGTTGAAGCAAGTGAATCCTCGCGTACTTTCACTTGCAGGTGTGATATCGATTGTTATCGCACTGTTAATTCTGCTGTACGTACACGGTCAGAGCAATAAAGAAATTATTTTAGTTATAGACGGACAGGTGCAGACACTGGAGACGCGGGAAGCGCTGCTCAGTGATGTGCTGGCAAAGGAACAAATTTCGCTGCAGCCGTATGATGAGCTATCTATTGGCCTTAGTGATGAAATACAAGACGGCGACCGTGTCGTAATCACCCGTGCGCAGAAGCTTATGCTTACTGCAGACGGTGCAACCAAGACCATATACACCACCGAGGATTCGCTCGGAGATGCCATTACCAAGCTGGGTTACAGCCTGGAGGGCAATGATAAGATTTTCCCTTCGCTTGATACCGCAGTCACACCCGACATGGAAGTCAAGATTGTCCGTATTACCAAGCAGACCGTACAGCGGACAGTAAACTTGCCTTTTAAGGTCATCAAAACCGCAGACCCCTCTCTGTATAAGGGAGACGTAAGAGTTGCACAGGCAGGCAAGCCGGGCGCGATCATCCAGCATATCGAGAAGATATATCAGGATGGGGAGCTAGTCTCCATGAATATGGTCGGCAAGGAAGTTCAGACGGTAACCAAAGATAAGGTTATTGCTGTCGGTACCAAAGCGGTTCCGAAGCCTGTTGTAGCTGCTGCAACTACATCCAAAGCCACAACAACCTCCAAATCATCCAAAGTCAGCGCGAAGAGCAACAACGTCACGAGCAAGGCAGGCGTAGATTTTGAATACAAAAAAATGATCAAAAACGTATCCATGACGGCTTATTCCTCGGAAGAACCGGGAATTGGAACACGTACCGCCTCCGGCACACGCGTAACGGAAGGCCGCACTATTGCAGTGGATCCGAATG
The DNA here is from genome assembly GCF_000802655.2 of Paenibacillus sp. IHB B 3415. NCBI lineage: Bacteria > Bacillati > Bacillota > Bacilli > Caryophanales > Paenibacillaceae > Paenibacillus > Paenibacillus sp. IHB B 3415. Next base: position 14,621 of record NZ_JUEI01000063.1, read on the forward strand.
TAATACCAATTGGCTGGTGGGTGTACATTGAGGGATTAGGGTTTCGCCGAGCAGAGGATACCGGCGGTGCCATTAAAGGCAACAAGGTGGATGTTTACTACGATTCACTGAGCCATGCCCGTAATTTCGGCCGGAAGTCGCGGACCATCTATGTGATTGGACCTGTGAAGCCGGAGCTTAACTAAGCGGCAAGTCTTTTGCAAATTAGCGGTTTATAAGATATAGTGGGGGTAGCACTTACGGAATTTAGAGAGCTGCCGCTCATCACTTATACATTCTTTAGCCAAAAAGAAGGGGAGCGAATCCTCTTCTTTTTGCGTTTTAGAGTAAGGGAGTAAATTATTTATGATTAAAGAATTAATTGTCGTCGAAGGTAAAAGCGATACCGTGGCCGTCAAGCGGGCCGTAGAAGCGGATACGATTGAAACAGGCGGTTCCGCAGTGGACCGCAAGGTCATTGCGAAGATTACATTAGCCATGGAACGCAGAGGGGTTATCATCCTCACGGATCCCGATCATGCCGGAGAGCGGATTCGTAAAATTGTCTCCTCCAAGGTGCCCGGATGCAAGCATGCATTCATTCCGGAGAAGGACGCAACCCGCAAAGGGGATATAGGTGTGGAGAATGCTTCGCCTGAGGCCATCCGCCATGCGCTGGAGCATGTTCACACTTCTTTTGAAGGGGCACCGGCTGTAATTGGGCTGGATGATCTTATGGCCGCAGGCATGATGGTACACGCACAGGCAGCAGAGCGAAGAATGCAGCTTGGCAATCTGCTCGGTATCGGTTATTGCAACGGCAAGCAGCTGTACAAGCGTCTGGCGATGTTCGGTATTACACGCGAAGAGTTCGCGCGCGCGCTCGCCCAAATTGATCAGGGAGGCATTACTTCATGAGCGACACTCTGAATATCTCATCCCCAACTAGAACCAAAGCAATAATACAGCGGTACGGGTTTTCGTTCAAAAAAAGCCTGGGCCAGAACTTCTTGATCGACCAGAATATTCTGGACAAAATTGTCGATGCTGCAGGTCTGGATACTGCCGCAGGCGCACTGGAGATTGGCCCGGGTATCGGAGCCCTGACAGAAAGGCTGGCGATGACAGCAGGAGCAGTCACAGCGGTGGAGATTGACCGCAGACTGATTCCGATCCTCAGGGATGTCCTGTCACCCTATCCCCATGTAAAGATCCGCAATGATGATGTACTGAAGGTCAATATGCAGGAGCTGTTTGCCGAGGATTTCGCCGGTGTGGACCGGATCAGTGTAGTGGCCAACCTCCCGTATTATGTGACGACCCCTATTCTCATGAAGCTGCTGGAAGAGAAGCTGCCGCTTGATAACATTGTCGTTATGATCCAGAAGGAAGTTGCCGAACGTATGGCTGCTTCTCCTGGGGGCAAAGAGTACGGAAGCCTTAGTATTGCCGTCCAGTATTACAGCGAGCCTGAACTGGTCTGCATGGTACCCCGGACGGTGTTCATTCCGCAGCCGAATGTAGAGTCAGCCGTTATCCGTCTGAAGGTCAGAGAGCGCCCTCCGGTTGAAGTTGCCGACGAGAAGCATTTCTTCGATGTTGTTCAGGCATCCTTCACCCAGCGGCGCAAGACGATCGCCAATAACCTGAAGGCCCGCTACTTCGCTGAAGAGGGGCGTGAGCGTCTGGAGGTACTGCTGGCTGAAGCAGGGATAGAGCCGTCCCGCCGCGGAGAGACACTTAGCCTGGAGGAATATGCGCGGCTAAGCGCTGTCCTGCTGGCCGCAGGAATCGCATAATCAGCAGAAAACACTCCGGGTGATGAACCAACCGGGACCTTTGCCCATAACATGGGGTAGAGGTGGTGTTGTAATGAATTTAGGAGACTTGGTCATACGTAAATCTTATGGCGGCGATGTGACTTTCCGGGTAGAGAATATAGTGCAGAATAGAGCCGTCATCAAGGGGACGGAATTCCGGTTGCTGGCGGATTCTCCGCTGGATGATCTGGTGCAGGTGCCTCCTACCCGGATTACGGAGCGGGGGCAGCAGGCGCAGATCAAAGCCATAGAATCCCTGAGCTGGCTGCGCAAAGACCGCCAGGAGCAGAGCCAGCGCAGCGGAGAGAGTGTATCCGGAACCTGGACCCAATCTCCCAAGGAAGCTGCTTACTTTGAAGTGCCGGGTAAGGTGCTGCATTTGGATGGCGACGCGCTTTACCTGAAGAAAAGCCTGAGTCTGTATGAGCAGTTGCGCATACCCGCCGAAGGGCATCATATTCATGAGTCCAAAATGGCGGAGACCTTATACCGGCTGCTGCCCCGTGTGCGACCGGATATTGTGGTGATTACCGGTCATGACGGAGTACTTAAGCAACAGCAGGCTTATGATCTCTACAGCTTGAGCAGCTACAAAAATTCACAGAATTTTGTTGCGGCCATCCAGGTGGCCCGGGATTATGAGCGGAATTTCGATGCCCTGACGATTGTTGCAGGGGCCTGCCAATCGCATTTCGAGGCGCTGCTGGGCACAGGGGCGAATTTCGCCAGCTCACCGGGAAGAATACTCATTCATGCCCTGGACCCCGTCTATATTGCGGCCAAGGCTTCGTTCACTTCGATCCGCGATACGGTCAATTTGAGCGATGTATTGAACCATACCATTAGCGGCAACCAGGGAATGGGCGGAATTGAGACCCGCGGGAGCTTCCGTATCGGGATGCCCCGGCTGCAAAATCTTGCTACCCTGAAGGTGGCGCCTTCGGTGATGTAGCGGCAGATATAGAGAAGGAAGGATAAGCGATCCGGCTTATCCTTCCTTTTTTCGTGGGCAGATTTGCGTTCAGCATTACCGCTAACAAGGAGCTTAAGCCGGGACTTCGTGATGCTAAAAAAATTCCGTTGACAACTTTTTTAGCATCATCTATAATTATTTATTTGATTTGACAATGATTGTGAAAAGTTGTATAATGGACAAGGAAAGAGGTGGTCGTCAGGCAATGGCTAATAACGCGCTGTTGGAAATCAAACGCAGTCTCGAAGCTCACGTCGGTCATAAGATCACGTTGCGGGCTAACGGTGGTCGTCGCAAAACCGTTGAACGTACCGGTGTCCTGGAAGAAACGTACCCTTCTGTATTTATTGTCAAACTGGATCAGGAGCAGCAAACCTTTAAGCGAGTCTCCTATAGCTATGCCGATATACTTACTGAATCTGTGGAAATCACAGTTACCGAAGACGATGGGCAGATGCGGATTATGTATATTAAAGCTTAGCGTCACGGACAGTCTCCCTGCAGGGGGGCTGTTTTTTGTTTTTCCGCTGCATGACCTGTGCCCCTTGGCCGCATACTACATAAGCAGTAGCTCATCATCCAATAGCATAAAGGGAGGAATCCGTAATGAGCCGCAGAAGACGGGGCATGATGTCGGAGGAATTGAAGACAGAGCTGGCCAAGGAGCTTGGATTTTATGAAACGGTAGAGCAGGAAGGCTGGGGCGGAATACGGGCAGTTGATGCCGGAAACATGGTCAAGAGAGCCATTCAGCTTGCTGAACAGGCTGCACGGAAATCGTAACGCCGTAAGCTGGGGTCTGCAGTTGTAACCTGGGTATCGCCTGCTGGCGGTACCTTTTTCCAAATACAGGGGTCCGTAGAAGCTTGCTCAACTTTTGTTAATGGACTTCACTGCCAGTTTCTCATATAATATGTTAAGTTGTTTTTACGGGAAAAGCTGAGGGTGGGTGAACGCCTTGAAAATGTATGAGAAAGCGCCGGCCAAGATTAATTTGATGCTGGATGTGCTGCATAAGCGCGCTGACGGATTTCATGAAGTGGAAATGATAATGACTATGGTCGATCTGGCCGACCGTCTGGAGCTCTCCGAGCTGAAGCGTGATTCCATTATTATCTCTAGCCAGGCCGGGTATATTCCGCTGGACGAGAAGAATCTGGCCTTCCAGGCCGCAAGACTGATTAAAGACCGCTATAACGTGAGAAGCGGTGTACATATTCATCTGGACAAAAGAATTCCGGTCGCTGCCGGCCTTGCCGGCGGCAGCAGTGACGCCGCGGCTACGCTGCGCGGCCTGAATCGGCTCTGGCGCCTCGGGATCCCGGCGCAGGAGCTGCAGGAACTGGGCGCCGAGCTAGGCTCGGACGTCCCGTTCTGCGTCACAGGAGGCACTGCCCTGGCTACGGGCAGGGGAGAACGGCTGACGCAAATAGCGAGTCCGCCGCAATGCTGGGTCGTCCTGGCCAAGCCGCCGATTAATGTATCGACGGCTGAGGTGTACGGACGCGTACGCGCGAATAACATCGCGGTCCATCCGTCCGCACTCCGGATGCAGCAGGCGATTGAGGCCGGCGATTTCGCGGCGGTCTGCGCGGGCCTGGGCAATGTGCTGGAGGATGTGACCCTGAAGCTGCACCCGGAGGTACAGCAGCTCAAGGAAGCGATGATGAAGCTGGGGGCAGACGGGGTGCTGATGTCCGGCAGCGGACCGACAGTGTTCGGCCTGGTGTCGAAGCAGTCCAAGGTGGCGAGGATCTATAACGGACTCCGCGGATTCTGCAAGGAAGTCTACGCCGTGCGTTCGCTGAGCTGAGCCAGAAGGCACACAGAAACGGTTAGCGCCGCCCTGGCAGCTAAGCCGTTTCTTCTTGAGCGAAGCGCAAGCCTTCCTCGGAAGGACGGTATAACCGTTTTCGCTTGTGTAAATCCGTACAAAAATGATATTATTCATAATAATATTCGGTTTTGGCGAGGAGCATTCCGTGAAGAAACTTAAACGAAGCCAGCGATTGGTTGATATGACCCAATTTTTACTTGAGAAGCCGCATGATCTGCTGCCGCTCTCGACCTTCGCAGAGCGGTACGGTGCAGCGAAGTCATCGGTCAGTGAAGATCTGGCTATTATAAAAGAGGTATTTGAAGGCGAAGGCATGGGCGAACTGCAAACCCTGGCGGGTGCTGCAGGCGGAGTCAGGTATATTCCGCGGATGCCGATGGACATGGCCCTTGCTTTCGTGAACCGTCTGTGCGGGCAACTGGAGCAGAGTGACCGGATTCTGCCCGGCGGTTATTTGTACATGTCCGATCTGCTGGGACTGCCGTCCCTGATGGAGCAAGCCGGTAAGATTATTGCTACGGCCTTTTACGGAGTAGAGATTGATGTCGTGATGACCGTGGAGACCAAGGGGATTCCGCTGGCTTATGCGACGGCTGCTCAGCTTGGGCTGCCTGTAGTACTGGTGCGCCGCGACCATCAGGTGACCGAGGGCTCGGCGGTAAGCATTAACTATGTCTCGGGTTCGCACAAGAGCATACATACGATGTCGCTGTCCAGACGGGCACTGCGTGAGAAATCGCGGGTGCTGATCGTGGATGACTTCATGAAGGCAGGCGGTACCGTACGCGGGATGGTTGATCTGCTGGGTGAGTTCAATGCTGAGGTCGCCGGTGTAGGCGTACTTGTAGAATCCGGAGCGGTGGAGAAGGAAGAACGCCTGCTGCATGATTACGTATCGCTCGTAAAGCTGACTGAGGTAGATTCCAAGGTACGGCGCATTTCCGCGTATCCCGGCAACTATTTCTCCTTCTGAGGGAGCTGGATTTCCAAGATTAAAAACCCGTGCATAATGTCGAAACCGTGAGGAATCTTAAGATAACAGCACGAAATGTGTCGAAATCAATGGTTCTGCAAAAATAATCTTCTTTATCAGGCATTTTATGGAATGAAAAAGAAGGATTTCGCTTTGCTGTGTGGAATTATACACCAAGTCTCTGATGGAAAAAGGTGGTGAACACACACATGCAAATTACGGATGTCAGACTCCGCCGCGTCAACTCTGAGGGGAGAATGAAAGCAATCGCATCCATTACAATCGATAACGAGTTTGTTGTTCATGACATACGCGTCATCGATGGTAATAACGGGATGTTCGTTGCAATGCCCAGCAAGCGTACACCTGACGGTGAATTCCGCGATATCGCTCACCCGATTTCTTCGGGAACGCGCGAAAAGATTCAATCTGCGGTTCTGGCCGAGTACGAACGCGCCGCTACGGAAGAAGAAGAAGTCATTGAAGAGGGAGCTTAAGCTGTGAAGCGCTGACTCTCAAGGATTGCTGCCCTCCCGGGCGGCGTAAAGCCATGCCGTTTTTTTAAGATAAGACTTTTTATGTTTCGGGGTCCCCGCAAAGTACCTGGGTCAGCCTCGAAGACAAAGCCCCACTTTGTGGGGGGATTTTATTGGGGTTCGAAGAAAAGGGAACCATGCCTTCATGGTTCTCTTTTCTTTTTGCCCGGAATGAGATATATTCAGTAGTGAGTTCAAGAAGTAGGAGGTTGGCATTCTTGAAAAGAATGGCTGTTGTACTTGCTGCAGGCCAAGGCAAGCGCATGAAATCTAAATTATACAAAGTGCTGCACCCCGTCTGCGGCAAACCGATGGTAGGGCACGTGCTTGATACAGTAAAGGCGACCGGATGCGAGCGTACAGTAGTCGTTGTAGGTCACGGCGCTGAGAAAGTTAAAGCTTATGTAGGCGACAATGCCGAATATGTGCTGCAGGATATCCAGCTTGGAACCGGGCATGCCGTCAAACAAGCCAAAGATCTGCTTGGCGGTGAAGAAGGAACTACGATCGTGATCTGCGGGGATACTCCGCTGGTAATGACCGAGACACTGGAAGGGCTGATGGCGCTGCATGAAGCGCAGAAAGCTGCCGCAACCGTCCTCACCGCTGTTATGGAGCAGCCTGCCGGATATGGCCGGATCATCCGGGGCGAAGACGGCGGAGTGCAGAGGATTGTAGAACAGAAGGACTGCACAGAGAGCGAAGCCGCTGTCAGCGAAATCAATACAGGCACTTATTGTTTTGATAACGTTAAGCTATTTGCCGCTCTGGAAAAGGTTACCAATACCAATAACCAGCAGGAATATTATTTGACTGATGTTATCGGTATACTCCGGGCACAGGGAGATATCGTTCTTGGATATCAGGCCCATGATGCTGCAGAGTCTATTGGTGTGAATGACCGCCTGGCATTGTCCGAAGCGGAAGGCTATATGCGTGAGCGTATCAACCGCGGGCATATGCTGAACGGCGTAACTTTAATCGATCCTGCCTCTACCTATATTGGAGCGGATGTTGTCATTGGAGCAGACACTGTGCTGTATCCGGGCACTGTGCTCAAAGGCAAGACGGTAATCGGCGAAGATTGTGTGATCGGACCTGCGAGCGAAATTGAAGACTGCGTGATTATGGACGGTGCTGTAGTGAAGCATTCCGTACTGAGTCAGGCTGAGGTCGGCGCACGGGCTTCCGTTGGGCCTTTTGCGTATTTGCGTCCGGGTGCCGTGCTTGGCGAAGAGGTCAAGATCGGCGATTTCGTGGAGATCAAGAATGCTACAATCGGTGACGGCTCCAAAGTGTCCCATTTAAGCTATGTCGGTGATGCTGAGGTCGGTAAGAATGTGAATATCGGCTGTGGTGCTATCACCGTTAACTATGATGGCTACAATAAGTCGAGAACAGAGATCGGGGATGATGCCTTTATCGGCAGCAATGTGAACCTTGTAGCTCCGGTAACCGTGGGCAAAGGCGCATTCGTTGTCGCGGGATCAACCATCACGCGTTCTGTTCCGGAGAATGATCTGGCTATTGCCAGAGTAAGGCAGGAGAATAAGCCGGGTTATGCGGAGAAGATCCGCTCCCGTGCCAAAGCGAAGAAAGACCAGTCGAGTCCATCGTAAAGCGCCCAAGGCCAAAGCGCCGGACGGACTCTGCAAATCCGCGCCGGTGCTACTTGGAAGTTAAATTCCGTCACGGAGGGTTTATATTTTATGACTTATTGCGATTCCAAACTAAAGATTTTCACCTGCAACTCCAATCCTAAGCTGGCTAGTCAGATTGCCGATTATATCGGTATTCCGATGGGCGAGTCCCACACTACCAGCTTCAGCGACGGAGAGATTCAGGTTAAGCTGTCGGAAAGCGTCCGGGGCTGTCATGTATATATTGTGCAGTCCACCTGTGGACCGGTTAACGACAATCTGATGGAGCTTCTGGTTATGGTAGATGCGCTTAAGCGTGCGTCTGCGAAGAGCATCAATGTCGTGATTCCTTACTACGGTTATGCGCGCCAAGACCGTAAGGCCCGTTCACGCGATCCGATTACGGCCAAGCTGGTAGCGAACCTGATTGAAAAAGCGGGTGCACATCGCGTCATTACCATGGACCTTCATGCGATGCAAATTCAAGGCTTCTTCGATATTCCTGTGGATCATCTGCTGGGTGTTCCGATTCTGGCCCAATACTTCCGTTCCAAACAAATTCAGAACCCGGTTGTCGTATCTCCGGACCATGGCGGTGTTGTGCGGGCAAGAAAGCTTGCTGATTTCCTCAACGCTCCACTGGCGATCATCGACAAGCGCCGTCCTGAGCCGAACGTTAGTGAGGTTATGAACATTATCGGTAACATTGAAGGTAAAACAGCGATACTTATCGATGATATTATCGATACGGCAGGAACGATCGTGCTGGGGGCCAATGCTCTGATGGAAGGCGGCGTGAAGGAAGTCTACGCCTGCTGTACACATCCTGTATTGTCCGGGCCTGCGCATGAACGTCTGGAAAACTCTCCAATCAAAGAAATTATCGTGACGGATACCATTCCAATTCGCAGCAGTAATCCGACAAGCAAGCTCAAAGTACTGTCCGTAGCTCCGCTTATGGGCGAAGCTATTATTCGTGTGCATGAAGAGCTGTCAATCAGCAAACTGTTCGAGATCGAATAAGCTGCTTATATTAGAAAAAGGGTTACACCTCCGTGAAGCGGAAGATGTAACCCTTGTCGGCGTGATGCGGGAAACGGAGCGGCTCGTACGTTTCAGTATCCCGGGCGGGAGATGAAGGTGAACAGGCTGCGGTTGTATAGCGTCCCCTGGAGCTCCACAAAGCCTTCATCCACCGCTGTAATCACACCGATGTCTACATGAGCGCTACCCCTAAATACTTCAACAGGCACAGCATATTGAATATGGTACTGGAAATGGCGCGGTAATGTTAAAATATCGCCCTGATGTGGCATTGTTCATCACCTGTCTTCGGAGTATAAACTTATTGTACCAAAAACGGAACTCTTCTGCTGGGAGTACCGGGCGGAAAGGATAGACCTTAGTTATGAAATGGATTGTTGGACTCGGAAATCCCGGAACGCAATACGCGAAGACCAAGCATAATGTTGGCTTCATGGCGCTGGATGAGCTTGCGTCCAGACACGGAATTGCCTTTAACCAGAATAAATGCAAATCGGTGATCGGCGAAGGTGTCATTGGCGGAGTTAAGACCGTACTGATTAAACCGATGACCTTCATGAACCTGTCCGGTGAGGCGGTCCGCGCTTATATGGATTATTACAAGGTCCAGCTGGAAGATATGATTGTTGTCTATGATGATCTGGATACGGAGCTGGGCAAAATCCGGCTGCGCTATCAAGGCAGTGCCGGCGGACATAACGGAATCAAGTCGATCATCCAGCACACAGGCACCCAGAGCTTCAACCGGGTGCGGATGGGGATCTCACGTCCGGAGCCGGGATTTGCAATTGTCGATTATGTGCTGTCTACGTTCGCCAAGAAAGACGGACCCAAGCTGGAAACGATGATTATGGATACTTGTGATGCAGTTGAATTTGGCCTGCAGCACACATTTGAGCAGACCATGGCCAAGTTCAATGGCTGATTACAAGGTATAGGGTGCAGTAATTTAAGGCTAAAGCTATCCGGGGCGGGGCATACTGGAGGTATATACTACCTTCAGGAGGCATATAGATGGCAATAAACTATGTATGCAGGCACTGCCGGACATTCTTAGGAAGCATCGGCAGAAGTGATATCACAGAGATGCAGCTGGGCCTACATTCCTTGACCCCTGCGGAACGCAGAGATATAATAGCGTATGATTCAGAAGGTGAGATTACGGTGAAGGTTACCTGCGGTTACTGCAAGCAGGCCCTGGATAACAATCCGGAACTCAGCCTGCTGGCCAGTCCGCTTCAGTAGGTGGAAGCGCCTGTCTCTATCGTCATCCGCAAGCCTTGGCCTTATCCGCTGAGGCTTGTTTTCGATTCTAATTATAATAGGTGGCAGCGGCAATGCTGCTGTCAGCCTGTTTAGTAAGAGAGGTGCACCTGTTGTTACAAGGTCTTATAGAAGCTTTTTCGAAGGATCCCGATTTTCAGTCCGTCACCAGCGGTATCGCTGCAGGTATGAAGGAGCAGCTTATCTCCGGCTTATCCGGCTCGGCCAGACAAATTATGCTGGCTGCGCTGCATGAAGAGACGGAGCGTCCGCTGCTGGTAGTCACTCATAATATGTTCTCGGCCCAGAAGATGGCCGAGGATTTGCAGGAAGCGCTTTCTCCGGACCGTGTGCTGCTGTATCCGGCTAATGAGCTGGTGGCTGCTGAAGCTGCAGTCTCCAGCCCCGAGACACTCGCTCAGCGTATTGATGTGCTTACGAAATGTGCCAAGGGCTTCCGTGGAGTTGTAGTTGTTCCATACTCCGGCGTCCGGCGGCTGCTTCCCGCCCCCCATGTGATGGCTGGAGCCCAGCTGACCGTTTCGCAGGACGGTACCCTTTCGCTGGATGAATTCCTCATGTCCATGATTGAAATGGGCTATGAGCGTGTCGAGCGGGTGGAGAACCGCGGTGAACTAAGCGTGCGCGGCGGTATTATTGATTTCTATCCTATGACTTCTCCACTGGCTTACCGGGTGGAGCTGTTTGATGATGAAGTAGACTCCATTCGTACCTTTGATCCCATAGACCAGCGGTCTATTGATAAGGTCCGCAGTGTGAAGATTACTCCGGCCAAGGAGATTATTGCCGACCAGCTGCGCCAGGATGCGGCCTCTACAGCTGCGTCAGCGCTGCTGGAGCGGCAGCTCGAGAAAATGAGCGACCGGCAGGCCAAGCTGCGTCTGCGTGAGGAAATGGGCCGGGAGCTGGAAATGCTGCGCGAAGGCACTTATTTTCCGGAAATCTATAAATATATCAGTCTCTTATATCCTGAACGCTCTCATCTGTATGATTACATGGCACAGGATACGTTGCTTGTGCTGGATGAACCGGCCCGATTGCTGGAAACTGCGAAGCAGCTGGAGCGCGATGAGTCGGAATGGAACCTGCATCTGCTGCAGAACGGCAAAACGCTGCCTGACCTGCATCTTTCTGTCGAGAGCGATGTTATTATGTACCACCGTCCGTTCCAGAGCTTGTTCATGTCGATTTTCCTGCGTCAGGTTCCGCATATTCAGCCGCAGAATATCCTGGGCTTCATCAGCCGGGGAATGCAGGATTTCCATGGGCAGATGAATGTGCTGAAATCCGAGATGGAACGCTGGCATAAGTCCGGCGTGAAGGTTATTATGCTGGCCAATGGCGAGGAGCGGATGGAGCGTGTCCGCCGGGTGCTGGACGACTACGGGATTGAAGCACCGACCATCCTTCAGGGCAACCTGGGCTCCGGTTTTGAGCTTCCTTCCATTCATTTGGCTGTCATCACCGAAGGTGAGATGTTCTCGCAGAAGCAGCGCAAGGCGCGGAAGGTCTCCAAGGGAATTGACAATGCCGAACGGATCAAGAGTTATACGGAGCTGAAGATTGGCGATTATGTGGTTCACCAGAACCACGGGATCGGCAAGTACATGGGCATCGGCACGCTTGAGGTCAGCGGGATTCACCGCGACTATATGCATATTCTCTATGCGGGCGGCGACAAGCTCTCGGTTCCGATTGAACAGATTGATCTCATTCAAAAGTATGTCGGTTCAGAAGACAAGGAGCCGAAGGTATATAAGCTTGGCGGCAACGAGTGGACGAGGGTTACCAGCAAAGTACGGAGCTCGGTCCAGGATATCGCCGATGATCTGATCAAGCTCTACGCCGAACGCCAGAGCGCGCTCGGCTATGGCTTCGAGAAGGATACGCAGGAACAGCGTGAATTCGAAGAGATGTTCCCGTATGAGGAGACCCGTGACCAGCTTCGCGCGATCGAAGAGATCAAGAAGGATATGGAGCAGAACCGTCCGATGGACCGCCTGCTTTGCGGAGATGTGGGCTACGGCAAGACTGAAGTGGCGATCCGGGCTGCTTTTAAATCAGCGATTGAGGGCAAGCAGGTGGCAGTCCTCGTGCCAACGACGATTCTGGCACAGCAGCACTATGAGACCTTCCGTGAGCGCTTCGCCAACTATCCGCTGAATATTCAGGTGCTGAGCCGTTTCCGCAGCCGCAAGGAGCAGAACGACACCATTAAGGGAGTAAGACAGGGTACCGTGGATGTGGTTATAGGCACACACCGTCTGCTGTCGCAGGATCTGGTGTTCAAAGATCTGGGTCTTCTGATTGTCGATGAAGAGCAGCGTTTCGGCGTGACCCACAAAGAGAAGCTGAAGAAGCTGAAGACCAATGTCGATGTGCTGACCCTGACGGCAACGCCGATTCCCCGCACGCTGCATATGTCGATGCTTGGTGTCCGGGACTTGTCAGTTATTGAGACGCCACCAGAGAACCGCTTTCCCGTACAGACGTATGTTGTGGAGCATAGCCAGACCCTTACCCGTGAAGCGGTAGAGCGGGAGCTTGCCCGTGGCGGCCAGGTCTATTACCTCTATAACCGCGTCCAGGGAATTCAGGAAATGGCTGCACAAATCTCCATGCTGGTGCCGGAGGCAAGAGTAGGCATCGGCCATGGACAGATGTCAGAGTCGGAGCTGGAGAAGACCATTCTCGACTTCCTCGATGGAGAATACGATGTGCTGGTCAGCACAAGTATTATAGAGACTGGCGTGGATATTCCAAACGTCAATACGCTGATTGTACATGATGCCGATAAAATGGGACTCTCCCAGCTCTATCAGCTGCGCGGCCGTGTGGGCCGTTCTAACCGGATAGCTTATGCTTACTTCACGTACCAGCGTGATAAAGTACTGACAGAAGTGGCTGAGAAACGCCTGCAGTCGATTAAGGAATTCACGGAGCTTGGTTCAGGCTTCAAAATTGCCATGCGCGATCTCTCCATCCGCGGAGCAGGTAATCTGCTCGGTGCGGAGCAGCACGGATTCATTGCTTCTGTTGGGTTCGATCTGTATTCGCAGATGCTGGCGGAGGAAATCCGCAAGCGTAAAGTCAGCGTGCTTGGTGAAGAGGATACTTCGCTGAAACAGGGCAATACCGTGATTGATTTGTCGATTGACGCGTACCTTCCATCCGAGTATATTTACGACAGTATCCAAAAAATTGAAATCTATAAAAAAGTCGCTGCAGTGGCGACTTTTGAGGATGCCTCGGAGCTTGAGGATGAGCTGCTTGACCGGTTCGGCGAATTGCCGGAGGCGGTCATCAATCTGCTCTCTGTGGCCCGGCTGAAGGTATACGGCAAGCTGTATGGTATGGAATCTATGGTCCGTCGGGGCGATGAGGTCTCACTCAATTTCCATGAAGGAAGTATCGGAGCGTTTGATACGGCGAAGCTTGCCAAAGTTGGAAATAGCTTCGAAAGACGTGTACAATTTGATAAGGATGCGAAAGCAACGATCCGCATCAAGTCCAAAGACTTGGACGACAAAGAGCTGCTTGATCTGCTGGAGCAATTCCTCGCGGCAGCCAAACAGTCTTTAAAATCGAAGGGAGAATTACACAATGTCGTTAAATAAAAAACCATGGAAAGTGCTGCTGGTCTCACTGGTTGCAGCAGTTTCCTTCTCAATGCTTGCTGCCTGCAGCAACAACAGCGGCGATGATACAGCCGTGGCAACTTATAATGGCGGAACGATTACTGCGAAGGAATTCGATCTGGATACCCGCGTAATGAAATTCCTGTCTCCGCAGCAGGCGCAGTATCTGGAGATTGATATGTTCAAGGAGTCTATCCTGAAGCAGGAGGTCGCGTTTGAGTATCTGGCCGGCCAGGCAACGGATGAGGCGAAGAAGGCAGCAGAGAAAGAAGTCGATACACAGATTGAGACGATCAAGAGTAGTCTGGGCGACTCCTATAAAAGCTCTCTGAAGGAGCAGGATCTTAGCGAATCGGACCTGCGTTCTTATATGCAGCGGGTGCTTACCGTTTATCAGGACATGCTGCTCAAAGTAACGGACGAGCAGGTGAAGACAGAGTACGAAGCGATTAAAGCTGACTTCACCGTGGCTACACTGCGTCATGTGCTGGTTGGCTTGACGGATGGTGACGGCAAGGAGCGTACGGATGCAGATGCGCTGAAGCGTGCCAATGAAGCCAAAGCGAAGCTGGACGGCGGTGCAGACTTTGCGGCCGTTGCCAAGGAATATTCGGACGATACCAGTACGAAGGATACCGGGGGCTTATATAAGGATACGCTTCTGTCCAAATACGTAGAAGAGTTCAAAGCCGCAGCCCAGACGCTGCCGCTTAATACAATTAGTGATCCGGTGAAGAGCAGCTACGGATATCACGTCATTAAAGTTGAAGCCCGTAAGGAGACAACCTTCGACAAGCTGACGGCAGAGCAGCTGGAGACCGTTAAGAGCTCAGCAGCTTCCGCCAGCCTGGAGTCGTTCCTCGAAAAGGATCTGGATAGCCTGAAGATTGAGATCAACCTGCCGAAAAGCACCGCCGCAGCAGATGAACCGGGAACAGCAGCTACAGCTACTCCAGCCCCGGCCGATGCCACAGCAGCCCCGGCCGATGCTACAACAGCTCCGGCCGCTACAGAAGCAGCCAAATAATTTTAAAGGTGGACAAGCCGTCTGATGCGCCAAGCATCAGGCGGCTTTTTTTGAACAGGCTGGAGCAGGTATAGAATGGTGAATTTAAGAACATAACTGGAATGATGCGCCTGTTGTGTTTGTGATTTTGCATGAACTATTTTAAACAGGCGGCTTGAATGTATAAGGAACTGGGAAGAGATGAATACTATGGTCAGATATTACGATAAATCACTGGGATTAACCATTCCCATAATGGACAGTAGTTGGACCATACTTCTTAAGAAAGCGGGGCAACATGTGAAATGAAAGCTACTGGAATTGTACGCCGTATTGATGACCTCGGACGAGTTGTTATCCCTAAAGAGATTAGACGCACCTTGCGGATTCGGGAAGGAGACCCTCTGGAAATCTTTGTCGACCGTGATGGTGAAGTTATATTGAAAAAATATTCTCCGATTGGCGAGCTGGGTGATTTCGCTAAAGAATACGCGGAGTCACTGTTTGAGGGAACAGGGCATATTACCATGATTACGGACCGGGACACCTTCATCGCACTCGCCGGCGGCTCCAAGAAGGATTATTTGGAGAAGCAGGTTGGCGTGCTGCTGGAGAAGGTAATGGAAAGCCGTAAAACGGTGCTTGAGACTAATGGGGGCAGCTACGACATCAGCAAAGACCACACGGAGCTGCTATCCAGCTATGTGGCAGCACCCATTATCTCCGGCGGAGATCCAATCGGCTGTGTAGTACTGCTGAATAAGGATGACACGGTAAAAATGGCGCAGATGGAAGTAAAGATGGCTGAAACAGCCGCAGCCTTCCTGGGCAAGCAAATGGAGCAGTAAGAGATTGGCCTATAGAACCCCGCTTATCCTCTGGGTATGAATCCACAGGAAATGGCGGGGTTTTGTTGTATCAGTGAAGCCATTTCCACTTACAGGCATACTTAAGCTATAATATAGAAATTCATTCTAATATGATGAACTTAAGAATGGGGACTTTCTTGTAACATGCTTAAGTTCACGTTCAATAATATGGCAGTCACGCTGTAGAAGCAGGTATATCATGAAATCAGACACACAGGGCTCTAAGCTGCTGCAAGGTGCATTTATTCTTAGCGCGGCAGCTATTTTCTCGAAACTGATCGGCACCCTGCAGAAGATTCCGCTGCAGAACCTGGGCGGTGACGCAGCATTCGGTATCTACAATACGGTCTATCCGCTGTATACGATCCTGGTCACGGTGGCCATGCTGGGGTTGCCTGCGGCCATCTCCAGGTTCGTGGCAGAGGCATCTGCTGCGCAGGATGACCAGGAAGGACGGCGGGTGCTGCGCCTGTCAGCGGGCATTACAGCAGTCTCCGGACTGATTCTCGGGGTTCTGGTCTATACCGGAGCACCGGTTATTGCTGTGTGGGTCGGCAATTCCCATATTACCTCCGCTCTGCGCAGCAGTGCCTGGGGACTGGCAGTAGTACCGCTGATGGCCGCACTGCGCGGTTACTTCCAGGGGCTGCATAATATGATGCCGACCGCTGTGTCACAGGTCGTAGAGCAGTCGGTGCGTGTGGCAGTCATGATCGCACTGCTGCTCTATCTGACAGCGGCCGGTGCCGATGCGGCGGGTATTGCCGCCGGCGCATTGCTCGGTCCTGCTGGCGGGGGATTGGCAGGTTTGGCCGTTATGCTCCTCTATTGGCGCACTTACCGCCGCCGCGGGCTGCAGGCCGCTATGCTTCAGGTTCCGGCCAGAGGGAAGCTAGCCGCAGCTGAAGTCCGCCCGGAACGAGGCGCGAATGCCCGTAAGCTGCTGGCTTACGGACTGCCGGTGATGCTGGGCGCTCTGGCTATGCCGCTGATCGGCCTGGTGGATGTGTTCACGGTTCCCCGTCTGCTGACGGGAAGCGGCAGCAGTGAGACGGCCGCTATGGCCCAGTTCGGCATCTATAACCGCGGACTGCCGCTCGTCCAGATCGTAACCATGCTGGCCACCTCATTGTCGGTAGTATTCATTCCGGCTCTGGCAGAAGCGAAATTCCAGCGGAACGAGGACCTTATCCGCACGCGCATCACGTTGTCGCTGCGCTGGTTCTGGCTCCTGGGGCTGGCCGCATCCGTAGGCCTGGCCGTCCTTGCAGAGCCGGTTAACACGGCTCTGTACGGGGACGCTGCCGGCAGCGGCGCGATGACCTGGCTGGCCTTCACCGCCGGCGGCGGCACGGTCAGCATCATCTCCGCCGCGCTGCTGCAGGGCCTTGGCGCCGTGCGTGCGCCGGCGCTGCACCTTCTGGCCGCCGCTGCGCTTAAGGCGGCCCTGAA
>NZ_JUEI01000064.1:0-65512 GCF_000802655.2 Paenibacillus sp. IHB B 3415
GGCGGCACAGGCCCGCCGCCTGCGGCATCCGGCTGCGCCTTGGAGCAGCCAGTGAGCAGCAGGACGACCAGGAGCAGGAGCAGCGGATAGAGTCTCGCCCTTCCTGATTTCAATAGACTGAACATTACCTCGAGCACCTCCACAAAAGGAAAAAGAACGGGGGCAGTCAGCCTGTTCCCCGTTCCGTCCAAACACCTTATGATTTCTTAGTGTGACTTATACAAACTAATCCTGAGCAAAACACCATCAGCCAGCCCCTTGGCCGCTGAGCATCCAGTCCCGCAACCCGCAGGAGCTTCTCTATCGGCTAAGATCAGCCGCTTTAAATACTGGCTGGCACCACACTCTCAGTTTCATTAGCTCTAGCTTCATTAACTCTAGCTCCACTAGTAATAGCTTCATCAGCTTCATTAGCTCTAACCCCACTAACAATAGCATTATTTGCATCATCAGCTTCATCAGCATTAGCTCTAGCTTCACTAGCAGTAGCTTCATTGGCTCATTAACTCTAGCCTCACTAGTAATAGCTTCATTAGCTTCGTCAGCTCTAGCTTCACTAACAATATCTTCATTAGCTTTATTAGTTCCCACTAGTAATAGCAACATAAGCTTCATTAGCTTCATTGGCTTATTAACTCTAGCTAAACTAGCTCTAGCTTCATCAGCATTTGCTCTAGCCCCACTAACAGTAGCTTCATCAGTAGCATCATCAGTAGTAGCATCAGTAGCATCAGTAGCATCAGTAGCATCAGTAGCGTCAGTAGCATTTTAAATCATCTGCGCATCAGTAGCATCAGTAGCATCAGTAGCATCAGTAGCATCAGTAGCATCAGTAGCATCAGTAGCATCAGTAGCATCAGTAGCATCAGTAGCATCAGTAGCATTTTAAATCATCTGCTCAATCCGGGAAAGCATGCCTTCCCGAGCGAAACTCCGCAAAACATCCCTCCGCCGGAACAGTAATTGGATTTATGACACTTATTTATCCTATGCGGACTTCAATGCCGATCCTAGTTGGATTAATGACACTTAATTCTGCCCCTAGCCGGGTCATTCGCTAACTCAAGCGAGATTAAGTGTTGTTTTTCCAACTACGCCGCCATATCGGGAGATTCACCGGGAATTAAGCGGCATTTATCCACCTGTATATCCCGCCCGCATTTTCGCTTTAGGCTGCTCCATGCAAAATCTTGCAGAAAATACAACTTAACTCCCTTAATCCTTAGGCATTCGGACAGATTGTTGTATGAAATACAACAATCTGTCCCGCTACACCGCTTGTTAGAAGAGAAATGCTGCCTTTTGTACAACAATTTTCGAATATAGGCTATATCCTGGTGAAAATGTTGTATTATGTGCAGGATTTTCAACAAGCCTTCGGATTCCCACCCCAAACGCGGGTTGAAATCGTGAGATTCTTGCCCCAGCAGCCCTACTATTCAAATTTTACTGCTGACTAAGACTAAGTTATATATTCATATTTAAGGTTCAGCTTATCTAGGATCTTTTCTTCATCAAGGCTCTTCTTCCTTGACCCATATCCTTCCTAAGGCAATCTAACCGCTACAGCAGCGGCCATTTCTCTGGTTACAGCTGTGGCAGGGGCGAATTCGCCGCCGGTACCGCTCATAATTCCAAGTCCGGTTACAGTACGTACCGCTGTTAATGCGTAGGCGCTGATCTGGTCTTCATCGGTGAATTTGCCGGTTCCGGCTGCTGCCGAAGCTTCGTCCAGCTTCAAGGCTCTCACGATCATTACAGCCATATCCTGGCGGGTAACGGGGCCGTCCGGTTTGAAGGCTGTACCTGTTACTCCGCTGACAATTCCCAGTTCCTTCGCTTTGTTCACTGCTCCATAATACCACGCATCCGCCTTAACATCACTGAAACTCTGGGCTGACGATGCCGCAGACGGCTCGTTGCCGGTCAATCTAAGCAGCAGTGCCGCAAATTCAGCCCGGCTAATATTCTTCTTCGGCGCGAACACGAGGCTGCTCTCACTGACACCGCCCATCAGCTTGCGGTCATAGGCCGTATACACTGACTCCAGCGCCCAAGGCGAGATTGACTTCACATCAGTAAAAGCAGCACGGTCAGCCGCAGCAGAAGCCACGGTCAGCGGCTGCGAATAGCGGACTACCGCAGGTGTGCTGTCTTTGAGATATCCGGTAACGGTAATCGTATATTTATTCGCTGGCAGGCCGCCGGCAACAACAGCTGAACCCGCAGCATCTGTAACAGCAGTTTTACCGCCGATGGATACCTGAACCCCTGCGGCCGGTGAGGATACCGGGTCGGAAGTGAAGGTCGCTTCATTCCATACCCACTGCTTTTGAGTTACTTTTACAGTGATATCTTGTCCAGGCTGCGGCTGTGCAGGGGAGACCGTCACGGACTCTACCACCTGTGTATTATCCCCGCCATAATAGACAAGCACCCGGTCATTCTCCGCAAGAAGGAAATCACCCATGCCTACACTTGGATAGATCCACGCTCCACCGCGTGCTACAACATACATCCATCCGTCATAGCCGCCAAAAGCACCCGCCGTCACGCCGCCGATTCCCGTCACATAATTGCCAGCTTCATTGACCAGGGCCACCTTCTTCGCCGCTGCTGCCTTCTCCAGTGCTTGAAGTACATTTCCCGCATATACAGTGCCTTCTGCCAGGGTTCCGTTAGGGCCCTCAATGGCAACGGACACACTAACCTGAGGACTCTTCACAGGTGAATTGCTAAGGTCATAGAGCTTGCTGCCTGTGCTGAAAAGCTTGTAAGCCACCAATGCTTCCAGCGCCTGCTCTGTCGAGAGCTGATTGTAGCTTCCCCCCGCTGTATGAGCGAACCCGCCATCTGCTGCACTATAGCTAAGAAGCTTACTGACAAGGTTTACATTGCCTACGGTATACTCCGCCCCTGCCGGGTCAAGGCCAAAGGAGGACAGACCAATAATGGCTTGAGCGACACTCTCGCTGCTGTCACCATAGCCGCCGTTCTTGTCCTGTGCGGTCGCCAGCCAGGCTGCCGCCCGCTGTCCCGCGGTATTGGCTGCCGGATCAGCCTTATGTCCTGCCAGCACAGTAAGCACCATCGCCGTCATGTCCGGGTCACTTGCTCCCGTAGTCAGGGTGAAGCCGCCGTCTGTGTTCTGCTTGGACAGAATCTCAGCCAGCAGTTTCGCCGGTGTCCATTTCGCATTGTCAGGCATAGTATACGTTCCGGAATCAAGCGCCAGCAGTACATAGGCTGCGTTGTTCAGCGTCTGGCCGGTAATTTTATCGTTATTGTAGAGCTTCTCAATCAGGTTGTAGCCGGCGACATCCGCCGGATTCCCGCCAAGCGCCCTAACCGCAAGCGTAATCCGCGCATAATCCGTAGCTCTGGCGTAAACACCCTTTGCTGCGGCTACTTTACTCTCAAGCGCCTTTAAATAACTATCCGGAACCTTGTAGCCCGCCTGCGCGAGGCCGATGGCCTGCCAGTCGGACTGGACTCCGGCCTTCAGCACAAACTCCGAAGTGGCATAGACTGCCTCAGCTACGCTAACTGCTGTGCCTGCCGGTAGAGCCGAGGCCGTATTCGCGGTATTCGCACTCAACTGGGCTGATGCGGTATCACTCTCTGCAAAAGCCTGTCCTGCCGGAGCCACGGATGCTCCCAGAACCGCGAACATCATGACAACGATCAGACCCAGCCGGATAAATTTGGATGATAGATTGTTCTTCATTGCTTGACCTCTTTCTGTGAATAGAATGGTATAGATGAATCCTGCGTCCTCCGCTGATGCGGGTGCAACATAAAGACCGCCCTGTACAGGGCGGCCGGGGAAGGATACAATACATGCGGCTGAAAAGAAGTTTCCCTACACACAGCCCCTGCTTATATTTGCACCTGTTCCGCATTCTTACCCCCGAAGAATAGAAACAACAACGAAAAAGGCAGGTCTCCTGGCTTAAGCTTCATTGCTTCCCCCGCCTTCCCATCCTATTATCAGACAGTGGCTTCTCAGGAGTCGCTCCGCATTTACAGTGGCGGGACCGCACCGGACTTGCACCGGACTTCCCTTTTAAGCAGATTACAATCGTAGAACCGGCATGGCTATCTGCTAAATGACAGCGCCTGTTTCTACGGAAATCCGCACCTTTTTCCAAAGCTTATTAAATTTTAATATTCACAAACAATCATATCTACTATTCCCCTGTATGTCTATAGACAAGCTGTTTCAATTATATGCAGCCCTGCCCCTTCCGCACAAAAAATCCTGAACAACACTCGCCGCATTCTCCCGGCATATCGTGCTGTTCAGGACTTAAATAGTGATTCTTCCGCTTCCGGCAAGAGCCGGCAGCGGGTTGATTGTATTATGTACAACAGAATGGGAATAAAAGGCGACCATAATGCATTCTGCTGTATTTAATACAATTGATTTTGGAATATAGCCCTTATAGGCTCTAAAATCCGGAATCTAATGTACCAAATACAATAGAACACATAATAGTGCTGATTAATCCGGATTTGAGTGTACAAAGTACAATGACCTCTCTGCCAACTTTGGCGGCAGCACCGTTGATGAAATGCCGGACTTCTCTTACATCCGGCTTCGCCCAATTCAGGCTCTCACTCAATCATTCCGCATCCGTGTCCGGGCTGGCGGAAGGAGTGGGGGCGGTGCCGGGTGTAGTCTCCGGAGTAGTGCTCGGAGTAGTGCTCGGGGCACTTCCCAGAATGCTCCCCGGACTAGCCTGTAGCTTCAGCGTATAGATTCCGGCGGTGATCACATCACCCGCGGCCAGCTTCGCGCCCGGCTCCAGCTCCACCGTCACTTCATATAAGCGCGCAGGTGTTCCTGCGCCCGATGAACCCGCCGCCGGGGAGGCTTCGGCTTCATCAGAGCCGTGTTCCTGCGCCCGATGAACCCGCCGCCGGGGAGGCTTCGGCTTCATCAGAGCCGCCGCTATTTCCAGCGGCCGCATCTCCATTCGCGCCGCCGTCAGTCCCCACGGCTCCCTCATCAGAGCCGCCGTCAGTCCCCACGGCTCCCTCATCAGAGCCGCCGTCATTTCCGGCGCCCGCTCCACCAGAGCCGCCGCTATTCCCAGCGGCCGCATCTCCGCCGCCGTCAGTCCCCACGGCTCCCTCACCAGAGCCGCCGTCAGTCCCGGCAGCCAGGCAACTGCTCGCAGTTGCTACAACCTTGTAAGTGTCCGCAACGTTATTACCGGACATCACAATGATCTCCGCCGGCTTGAAGTCGGAGCACTCCGCCGCAGCGGCAAAGCTGAACACCAGCTTGACGCCTGCTTCCCCGCCGCTTTCACCCCCGCCAGCACTCCCGGTGCCTTCCGTTCCGCCGCCTTCAGCTCCGCCAGCGTTCCCGGTACCTTCTGCTCCACCGTTTTCGGTCCCTGTGCCCGTCCCGGCACCTGCCACTCCGCTAGCCAGCCGTACAGAGACAGGGGCTTGCTCTTGCCCATCCGCATTCTTGATATCGCCCCGAATCGGGCTCACAGTCGGCTGCGGCGCAGCGGTATCCGCATCCGGCCGCAGCCAGCTGATAGCGATAATGGCAATGATCAGTACGATCCCAAGCACGCTGCCGGAGATCAGGATCTGAAATCGGCTGCGGCTGACCCACCGCGCCAGCGGCGAAGCCAGCTGGGAGCGGGCTTCATTGTAGACATTCTGCATGGCGGGCGTTGCGGCCGAGCTATAGCTTTTGCGGAAATCGCGGTTCTTGAACGCCTCACGGTCGTTCTTCAGGAAATACTTCAGCACCGCCCGCCGGTAATTCGGCCACAGCTTCTTGCTCGAGATGGTGAACAGCCGGTTATGCTGCGACCAGGCCAGGAAACGGTAGACCGTTTCCTTATCATTGCCCGCTTTGCGCGCCACCAGCTCCAGCAGCGCATCGTAATCAAGCGGACCGCCCTCACGTTCACTGCTGTGGTAGAAGGCCAGCGGCAGCCGTTCGAACGGCTCGATGCTCCGCGGCTCCTTCAGCCAGCGTCCTCCGAGCAGCTGTACATCATCCAGCTCCCGGGGAGACAGACCGGCGAAGATATCCTCGTCCGGCTTCTCCTCCCCGAACCAGCGGTACGCAGCGCGCAGCGCATTCGCTTTACGCTTAGCGATTGCATCCAGCGGCGGCTGCCAGTCCGCCGTATCCCGGTAGCGCAGGAAGGAAATCTCCAGCAGCTGCTCCATCGTCAGCTCGTCCAGCGAGATCCGGTTCAGCAGGAAGCGGTCGGCAACGGTTCCCAGCTCCTGCAGCAGTGACAGCGCTTCAGGATGTACACCGCCGCCTCTGCGGCGTTCTTTCTCCGCCTTCTGTACCGACTCATGAACCGATGCCACCGCCGCCACCGGATCATTGTCCCGCTGCAGCTTCTCCAGCAGATATTCCTTGACGGTATCGCGCACGAAAGCCTGCTGAAGCGCCTCCGGAAGGAAACGGCCCCAATGCGCCACGAACCGCAGAATATCCGCCGATTTCGGCGCGTCTGCCAGCCGGGATTCCATATAAGGCTCCAGCAGCGCTTTGCGGAATATAGGCTGGGCCAGCACTCTTTTGAAGAAGGCCGCACTAAGCTCATCGTTGCCCTCAATAATACCGTAAGCGGCAGCAAGCGCATCCTCACGTCCCGCCGACTGGCAGTTCAGCATCCCGTTGATGAAGTAATCCACAATTTTAACCCGGTAATTATGGCCCGGCAGCGCAAAATACTCCTTGAACCACTCCAGAATCTCCGGCGCCGGTATCCCTTTTTTGCGGATCAGATCATACTCCCGGTCGAACCGCTCCAGGAACATATCATTCAGCCGCATCCGGGATTCCAGCGCCCCCTCCGGCTTCAGATAGGACAGCAGGCCGCCGAGCACAGCGTTCTTGTTCCCTGTATATAAATCTTCATTGCCCTGCTCAATCTCATAAAAGACAGCCAGCTCATTGTAGAGTGCCAGCGACAGCTTGCGGTCCACACTCTCACCAAGCAGCAGGGAGTCGGCGAATCTGGCGAAATCTCTGAGGCTTCCGCCCGCCTGCCCCAGCGTCTTCCAGGCCAGGTCTGCATACGTCTGCCGGGACTCCCCGAAATCGGCATTCAGAATCCGCGCGCCTGCCAGATCAAAAATATAATCCTTCTCAATACTCCGGTCCCCCGGGCGCAGCGAGCCCTTCTCCACAAAGGTCAGGTGAATATATTTGCGGCTCTGCGGCTCTTTGGCATAAGTGATCACTCCCAGCCTGCGGCGGAAGTCATGCGGCAATGAAGCATAGAGGACCTCCGTCAGCTCCACCGCACGCTGCGACAACTCACTGATAGGCACATTCAGCGCCACATAGATCTTCTTCTTGCCGGCTACGGACAGCATGACCGCCTGCAGCAGGGCTTTGAACAGCTCTTCGGTGAACCCGAGGCTGCGAAGCACGGTCAGCGGGTCTGCCGACTCTTCACGGCCCCCCGCTGGAATGAACTCCAGCTCAGGCAGTGTTCCGCCCGGCTCCCCCTCATAACTCCGCGCAAAGCCGGCATGCAGCCATTCCCCGTACCCCTCAACAATCTCCTCCGAGCGGATAGGCGGCACCACGAAATTATGGGCGAAAAAGGCGCTCCGCTGCCCCGTGAAATCCGCCGCCAGATAGCGGCTGAGGCCAATCACTGTCTCATTGCTCTCCGTATGGAACAGGTGCAGCGCGTCAGGATACAGCTCCTCATCCTTCTCACCGCGTGCCGCGAGCTCCGCCGGAGCATCGTAGAGGCAGAAGGGATGCAGAATTTTTTTGACAAAATTATTGTCGAGACTCTCCGATTTCGCTACCGTATCGAATCCCTCTGTCGCCCGGTAAACGCCGCGGCGCTCGCGGGTATACATCTGCTGGGTGATCATGGACCCTGAAAATCTGTTCACGGCCCGTCGCTCCCCTCAATATAGTTCAGCTTGTGCAGCAGCCAGATAAACGGCTCGTCCACACGGATCGGACTGACGACACCCTCCACCTTCTGATTGACCGGATTGCTCCCCAGCGCAGATACCGCGAAGTAACCGGTGTTGGCAAAGTACACATCCATCGTGTCCTTGAACGGACGGTCGACCTTCTCGATAAAGCGGCGGATTTCACCGTCGATGTTGTGGAACTCGTCCAGATTCAGCGTTTTGCGGTGCACATAGTTGTTGAACACGTTGCTGTTGGACTTGATGTAATCGCCGTCCTCATCCTTGAGTGAGTGCAGCATGTCGCTTTTGGCCAGTACAATGGCCGTTGGAATATTGGTTTTGCTCTTCTCCTGATAAGCGATGAAGTCGCCGAACATCGTCAGCACCACATCGCGCGGCTCATCATACTGCGACACCCACTCGCCCGGACGGTCGCCGAAGTTGATGCGGATTTTCTCGCGGATGGAGCGGATCTGCAGCGGATCGACCATGAACAGAATGCCTGCGGAATTCTTGATATGCTGGCCGTGCAGGCCCAGATAGTCCTGATCGACCATCCCTTCACCGGCAACATCGAAGAACACCAGCGTCAGCGGGGGCTTGGATTCATCCTTGAACACGAACTGGAAAATGAACGGCTCCTGCATCTTCTCCTTCTGGGTAGAAGCGAGCAGATCTCCCCGCTCGAACAGCGGCTCTTCGTACAGGGTGCGGAATTTGCGGCTGATCTCGGCATTCAGCGGCATACAGGCCGCGTCAAAATGCCCCGCTGTCGTATGCTGCAGCGTATGGATCAGCGAAGTCATATACACGGACTTCCCTACCTGGGAAGCACCGATAATCGAGATAATATTGCTTGGCACCTTGCCGGCAGTTACAGGCAGCTCGTTATGGCAGGACGGACAGAGCCGTCTGCGGGTCAGCACGCCATAGCGGTCGGTGATTCCGGTCAGCACATGGTCCGTATAATGATGATATTCCTCAGGGATATCCGCCGGATTCAGAATCGCTTCCATATCGTCTACCGTATCCAGGCCGAAGCGCTCACGGTACTTATTCAGCAGATCATCTTCGCCCAGCGCATAATTCTCGTCATCCTCACGGCTGTGCATGGCCCGGAATACCACTTCTTCCGGCTCAAAGCGGGAGAAGCAGTACGGGCAGACGATATCATAATACAGCGGCCTTGCCGGGGGCTGATTCTTCTTCATGAAGCGGCTAAAAAAAGACATTTCTCTTCCTCCTCAACGTTTTGTCCGGCAGCTCAGGTAAATGAGCGGCTGACAAAACTGGCTTCGAAAGCATAATCTCCAAGTTTTGATGCAGCAGCTCAACGAATGAGTCGCTGACAAAACTGGTATCGCACGCAATTGCTTCTATAACTGTGAGCAAACTGTGAGCAGGCTGGCCCAATCGTCCAGCCTGCTTCGTCCTTACATTCTGCAATTCACTAGCATTCCGCCTGTACACGAATCTTGCAGCCCACTATAACTGCACTTTGTACAGCTATATTACCGTTTCCGCCCGCTTGCGTCCAAATAGCTGCAGTTCGTGCAACTATACCGGAGCAGAGAGCATGATTAGAGGCTTTTCCCGGGATATAGATGTACAAAATACAATTAAACATCCCGTACGGCAGAAATCTGCCACTTTAGCTGTATGAAATACAGTTATTCCATATCTGGACGTATCCAGCTGAGCTCCGCGCTCCAACTAATATTCCTTACACCCTGCCAGCCGGTCACTCCGGCACCAGCTCGTAATATAAACCGTACTTGCGGCCGTCCGTGAAAAAGATACGGATGAAGTCGTCTTTGCCGACCTCAATCGGCGGAAGCTGATTTCGTCCGGGGGCGAAATCCTGTACGAACGGGAAAAGCGCCCCGTCCTCCCTGGAGGCCGGATGGCCGTCCCGCTTCTTCACGTAGCAGAGTACTTCCTTCGGTACAGGCACTTCGGCGGTAATTGTCATATGCACAGTTTTCAGCTTGCTGAACAGGCCTTTTTTGTGCTGGACGGAATAATAGATTCTCGCTTTGCCTGCGCTGACCAGTGTCTTGTTGGCACCGTCCCGCTGACGCACCAGCAGCGTCTCCCCGTTCCCGGCCAGCCGGGCATAAATGGTATACGCCACCAGCCCGATCTCATCCAGCCGGTCACGGTAGCCATTATTCGCTTTGTACTCTTCACGTGTGTAGAGCTTCATGCCGGAAGGCGGGTGTTCCCCATCCTCCGGTGCCTCCGCAGAGGCTTTATGAATACATACCGCCTGCACGCCATCCGGCCAGCGCCACCGCAGCGTGCAGAAGCGGTCTTCCACTCTGGATACGACTTCTGTAATAGCCGGTGCTGCAGAATGAACCTCGGCGTACCTCATGGCAATAGGCCCCTTTCATTAGCTAACCATCAGACTCAGAATCCCTTACTGCCGCGGTTCCGGCGCGGCGGAGGGAAGCCGTCCGCAGGTGTGGCCGCAGCTCCGGCGGCTCTCCCCTTGCGGGACAGGCGTCCTTCCCCTACAGGTACTACATACGTAAACAATGTAAGAATAGCAACGAGCACCAGCAGTGCCAGCAGGCGGATCATCGGGTCTGTAACCGTATCCCCGTTTAGACCGAATTCGAGAATCAGTCCGGCAGCGAGCCCGGATAATGCGCCTCCGAAGCTGAAGCTGCGGGCCAGATGGCGGTTATCGAATATAATGCCAAGCCCGAGGCCCAGTGCGGTACCAATCAGGATCAACGCCAGAATCCGCACTACAGCATAATAAGGACTATCTGCTGCCCTATCGCTGCGCTCGGTAAGCAGGGTCCGGTCGCCCAGACGGTCATAGATCTGCTGGAATACCTCGCCCAAACGGTTCGCATCTGTAACATCATAATACTGGCCGCCTGTCACGCTGGCGATATCCTGCAGAAGATTGGAGCCGGACGGATCATCCAGGGCAAGCCCGATGGTATTGACCGCAATGCCGCGGTCCACAAATGCGGTCAGCTCCGTTGAAGTATCAAACTGGCTGAAGCCGTCGGATAACAGAATGACCATCGCTCCGCGGTCCGCCCCGTCTTCATTGATGACATTCATCGCTTCTGTAAGCGCACCGCTGATATTCGTTCCGCCCTCGGTAGTCACCAGGCTGCTGATTACATCCGACACCTTCTGGCGGTTCTCCGCCTTCGAGAGCGGGATCAGCGGCTGGACTACCGAAGCCTCATGGCTGAAGGTGACCACAGCCACCTTGTTGTCTTCATCCAGCTGCTGCACCAGTGCTCTGGCTGCTTCGTAGCGGCTGTTATTGGGGTCGCTTTCCAGCATGCTGCCGGAATCATCGATGACCATGATCACATTCTTGACCGGCTTGATGCCGCCAAAGTTCAGTTCATACACAAACTCGGTCAGCGTACCTATGCCAAACAGCAGCACCACTGCCAGCGGAAGCATTTTCCATGACGTGCCGAGATAACGGAGCTTCCAGGACTGGCCATTCAGCTTGGGCGAGATCGTCTCGGCAAGCACGCTGCCCACCGAGACACAGAGCGCGACAAGGGCAAAATAGATCCCAACCAGTACAATCGGCGGCAGGTCATATGGCCTGCGGTCCAGGAGCAGCTCGCCAAGTACAAAAGCCACACCGCCGCCCAGCAAACTGAAGAGGAGCAGGAGGAGGTTGATTTTACGCTGCATTAATATTCATCCTTTCCGGAAAAACCTTAATAATAATGCGCTTGAAAACCGGCGCTGTGGGGCTGGAGTTTCAACTGCAGAGTGAATAGGCTGCTAATTCTATTCTGATGCATTCTGTACAACAGATTGCCGGAAAAGGAGGCTAAAATTCCATTCTATTGCAGTTCGTGCAGTAGAATGAGAGAACATTATCCTAATTCTCTGAGTTAGCCCGATTCTGTTGCACTAAATACATTAGAACCCTTTTTCCCGACAAATCAGGACCAATCTATTGTACTTTTTGCAGCAGATTAGCTGCAGCGAAGCTGCTGCTGCCCTGTCCCGCCGTATTTCCGCTGTACGAATCTCATCTCATCTCCGGCAATTGCTCCTCAGCAAGACCGTGCAGCGTATAGCCGTTGCCCGCATAAGTCTCATAATATACCTTGCCGTTACGGTAATAGAGCAGGTCCTCCAGATGGAATCCGCCCATCAGATTCAGCTTCTCCACTCCGCTCCTGCGCTGCTCATGCACGAAGCCCAAGCGGTAGATGCGGGTGGTCTCGTCAGCACCGAAGGCGTAGCGCAGGAATTCGGAGGCACTGTCGCCGAAGAAATATTTCTCCTCATGCCGGTGCTCCTGCGTATATTCAAACAGGCGGACATTCATTGCCGCCTCCTCTTCGAGGCTGCGGTAGAGCTGCTTGAACAGCTCCTCCTTGGAGACAATGTCCCGGTTCTCATAGGCCGCCGCGACATTGGCACGCCGCAGCAGCTCTTCCTCGAACGGAAGCGTGAAGGGCCCTGCCGTCAGCAGCTCCCGGCGGCAGATTTCGATCAGCCGCTCAGCCACGGCATCGCGGCCACGGCGCAGCAGCTCCGAGAGGCTGCCCATAAACCGCTCACTGAAGAAGATATCTCCGCCGCGCCGCGTCTCGATATCCTTCATGACCTCTTCCGTCACGCTGCGGTAATATTCCATGATGTTCTGGTCCACGGTGTCCTTGCTGCGGCCAATGCTGGCAAGGGCCAGGCTCTGCAGCTCCTCCTCCAGCGCTTCCATCGCCAGGACCTTGGCTCTGCTGTCCGCATGCAGCTGCTCAAGCGCCGCATCATAGCGCAGGCAGAGGGCAAGCTCGCTTTCGAGCCGCAGAATCTCATATTTCTTACCATATACGGTATCGAATAAATAATGAATGAAATTACGCACAGTCCGTTTATCCAGCAGCGGCACCCGCTGGAACGG
Source organism: Paenibacillus sp. IHB B 3415 (assembly GCF_000802655.2). Lineage (NCBI taxonomy): Bacteria > Bacillati > Bacillota > Bacilli > Caryophanales > Paenibacillaceae > Paenibacillus > Paenibacillus sp. IHB B 3415. Next base: position 12,845 of record NZ_JUEI01000064.1, read on the forward strand.
CTGACGTTCTACACTCTCCGCATAGAGCCGTTCCAGCTCCTCCTGCGCAGAGAGCAGTGCCGAACGCAGTCCGCCCATATGCTGGCGAAGGGCATGGAGCACACTCCCTCCGCCTTCTGCCAGCTCAGCTGTCCATTCTGCGAGCTGGTAGAAGGTCACCGGCGGAGTTGCCTGCTCCTCGGCGGCCAGAACGCCGGCCCATTCGCGCGCAGGGTCGATCGCCGCAGTCCTTCTTGCGGACACCTCCACAAAGTTGCTGCGGAAATAGGCCTGCCCGCCTTCGCCGAAGAGCAGCTCCTCGGCTTCGCGCAGCGACAGCGCTCTGAGCTCCGAGTAGGACGGGCGTCCATGGCTCATCAGCCCGGTCATCTCCGCGAGGCCGGTGTCATCCGGCAGCAGTTCCGCCGCGCGGGCACGCAGGGAATCCGCTCCAAGGCCCAGCAGCGCCTGCCGCTCCTTAAGGCTCCGGGTAGTGCCTGCACGCATTCTGGCAGCCAGATAATGCAGGGCATGGTAGAGTACCGCCAGCGCAATCTGCCGGTTCGGCCTGCGTACCGCCGAGAAACCGGCCGAAGCATAGCCTTGTCTGCCCGTGCTGCCCCGGATGCCGCTTTTGAAGGTCATATTATTGTAGCCGCCATGCCCGGAAGCATGATCAGCCGCAGGCCGGACACGGTTCTTCAGCAGGCTGATATGGGCAATAATCTCATAATTATCGTCCATCCCGTGAACGGACATCAGTCCGCGCTCGTTCTTGTCGGAGAGCAGATAGACCAGATCGAACAGCGCGGAGGGACCATGGGCCACGGGGATGGACAGCCCTTCCTCCGTAACCAGAAGCGGAGCGCTTAAGGCATAGTCCGCCGCCTGCATCCCGTCCAGCTCACGCAGAAAAGCCAGCCCTACCGAGCTGGAATAGCCAAAGTTATCCCCTTGCTCCCGCTCGTTGATCAGCGCATACAGATCGGTCTGCACCGACTTGAATGACTGGCTGAGGATGGCGCGGGCCAGCAGGGCAACCTCCGGCAGCAGCACATTAAGCGGATCATCGACCCGCGTAACGATGGACAGATGGATGACATCGAACGAAGAATACAGCCGTCCGTAGTCCGCTATGCTGTTGCTTAACTGGCGCAGCGTCCGGTTCATCCCGGCCAGGTACTGGCTGTCCTCATGAAATTCACGGTACAGCTCTCTCCGCACCGTCCGGGGATCACGGCCCGCCGTGTTCGGCAGGGCCATGTGCAACACGCGTTCATGAACGCTGCTGTTACCGCTGCCGATCCATCCCTTGATTCCATCCTTCTCCTGCGTACTGCCGCTGCCGCTGGGAGAACCCGCGTGCAGCGCCATGACACCGCCTGCATTGTCCCATTTGCGCTCGCAGCGTTCCAGCACCGGACCGATGGCCGGGGTCACCTTGTCGCCGAGGAACAGAAACAGAGCAGGGTAATGGATGCTGCTGCGCCCATCCCCCTTGTTATGCTGTGCTTCCTCCTGCGCAGCGTACTGCTCTGCATATTGTAAGGCCTGATCTCTGATCATAGGCTTACTTCAGCTTTCTGCGGATGCTGCCGAGCTTGCCGGTCAGGCTCTTGTAGAAGCCGTACATTTCATCGCCGTTCGCATGCTCTACCCGCTCATATTCCAGGCTGTCGCGCGCCTCCAGGAACGATACATACATCCCTTCCAGCTTATACAGCAGCGGAGTCACGTCCTCCGCCGCCGTCATCTCTCCGGCCCGGCGTGCCGCCTTGCGCAGCAGGACACTGCGGCTTTTCTCATCGAGCGCACGGAAATGGCGGTAGACAGCATACTCCACATAGCTGCGCTCCTTCATCAGGTTCGCGAACGGCTCCCAGGCATCTTCGTCTTCGTCACGGTCATAGACATAGAGCGCACCTTTTTTGGTGATGGTATCGGTGTACAGCGCCTCAATGAACTGGTCGATCCACTTGTCTTCATCCAGATGCTGGTGGACCAGCACTTCGAGTTCCGCTGCCTTGGCCGACAATGCGTCGTATTTCGCCAGCTCTTCACGGACACGGGCAATCAGCTGCGGGGAACGGATCAGGTTCTCCTGGGCCAGCTCACGGTTGATGCTGCCGAAGATGTCCTTAATTCCTTCACGTTCCAGGCCGCCCGCGCGCAGCGCTTTGAGCTCTTCAGCGGCTTTTCTTACTTCGCCCAGATTCGGACGCGACGAGCCAAGCTGCAGATCATAACCGCTTAGCATTTTATCCAGATCAAACGGCTTCGTGAAGATGACCGAGAAGCGGCTGCTCGTATTCTCGTCGATGCCTTTCTCGATAATTACACCAGCCTCCAGGGCACGCAAGAAGTCGGCACGCACTCTGGCATTATAATCACGGACCCGCGCATTCACATAGGTATCGCCCCATGACTTCTCCGGAATCGGGGAAGGCAGGTAGGTCCAGTTATCCTTGTCAGTCATCACCAGATGGCGGCCGATGCCTTCCTTGTCCAGGATGGTCCGTTCATAGTTCTCCTCGAACACCCGCAGCGGCGTATACACAAACAGCGGCACCCCGTTACGTGTATTCAACCAGAAAATCCGGTTCTTAACCTGGCTCTCCTTGATCGTGAACTGCGATTTGCCGAGCGCATTGTTCTGATAATTGCGGATTCCCTTCAGAATACCCGGCGCCTTCACCGGCACGGATACGAAGCCCCAAGACGGGAAGTGCAGACTGCCGGAACTGTTGCTGAGGTGGAAAATCGGCACCGCATCTTCATCCAGACGTCCGGCGATAATCCGCTCAACGAACTTATCCAGCGGCTCCTCGCGCCCGTATTTCATCACCAGGAAATCTTCCATTGAACGGGTAATGAGATCACCGAACTTGTCGCTGAGGAATTCAGAGATCGAACGGACGATATCAATCTCCTGTTCTTTGACCCAGCGTCCGGAATGCTTCAGCATTTCGCGTGTGAAATCACGGATCAGATCGTCGCCGTCCTTCTGGTCCATCACCTTGGAGATGGTTGCCGAAATATCCGGCACATTGACGATATTCCAATAGTAGGTTTTGTTGCCCTTATGATCAGCCTGCTCTTCGCCATTGATCAGAATGTCGCCATTCTTCTCGAAGATTGAGCTGAGCGCTGTCAGAATCTCCGTGAATACGCCGTAGATCCGGCTGTTCTCTTCATTCAGAAGCTCGTACAGATCCTCGTAGAACTGGATCATCTGCTCGGTGCGCTCCACATCGGCATGCAGCCAGTATTCATTGATCTTGGCTTCGATATAGGCGTTCTTCTTCTTCTCCTTGGAGACAAAAGCGCTGCGCGCATCGCCCAGCTTCTCCTCTGCGCTGTCCTGCGCCGTCTCGATATCACGCGGCAGACGGAGCAGGCTCTCCCGCAGCGCTTCAATATACGACTGGATCAGCTTCAGGATACAGAAGCCCTTCTCCGTGTAGAGCAGCCGGGATACATAGAACGGCCCCTGCTCCGGATGCAGGAAGATCCGCTCCAGCTCCTCGCCGAAACGTCCGGTAATTTCGCCCGGCAGCTGCTTCTTCGCTTTGATGTATTCTTCCCGCGCACGGGCGAGGAAGTTCTGTTCCAGCTCCGTATCTATGCTGACCACCTGGTTCTTCACCACATTGGCATGGCTGAGGCGCTCGCTGTTCTGATAGCCGGGCAGCGGCTCCGGCACACGGGACTCGAAGGTCTTGATCATCGTATCGAGATCAATGCCGAGCTTGCGTGCCATCTTCTCCACATCTTCCTGCCCCGGGGCGTGATGGAACATCTTGTCCATCTTGTCGAAGAGGCGGAAGGCCAGATATGTGGTCATTTCCTCAATCGGCAGCACCGCCGAGGAAGCGCCGATAATGTTGTATTCATAATTCGCAGGATACGTCTTGTTCATCTGCGCAATGTTGGTGCGGATGTTGCTGATATAGTCATGGATGGCGAATTCCTCGCCGGAGGCTTTTTCCTCGCTGGCCATGAAGTTGGTAATATTCTCAGCCGTTACATTCATGCAGTAATCATAGGCATTCTCCAGCAGCTTGCCTTCCGTATTCGTCGCCGAGATCAGATGACACAGATTGAACGGCGGCAGCGGCGAATTGACGCTCAGAATATTGCCGTACTGCTGGCGGAACCGTTCTCCCCGGCTGTCCACATTCATCCAGTAATCCAGCTCTTTGAGCGCAGCATAACCGTTCTTGCGGATATACTCGCGGGTGTGCTCGCTGAGGCTCTTGTTCGCCAGATTCACATCCGGGGTGAACAGGTAACCCAGCGTATTCACGCGGTCGATACCGGCAGCGCCATAGTCACGTTCAATAATCCCCCGGACAATGTAGGCAATATCCAGAAAGGCACCGCTGCCTGTTCCGCCGGACAAGCCGGTAAGCAGGAAAACCATCAGCTTCTTGCTGGTGCCAACCGACAGCGTCTTGATCTTCTTATCAATTGCAGCCACGACCTGATTAATCTTGGTGAACAGCAGCAGGCGTCCGGCCTGACGCACCCCGGCGGCTCCGTTCATCCCGTCTGTGATGCTCAGCTCCGGCGACAGCCAGTCTGTAATGTACGAATCGAGAATGCTGCGGTTCTGCAGCAGCCCGCCGATCTCGGCATTGGCCAGCAGCACGAATTCATTCTGCGGGTCGAGGCCGATGCCTTTGTATTTTTTGCCGCGGTCCTGTTCATTGGTCTCGAACGCCAGGAATTCTACATTGTCGGGCTTATCCCGTTTCTTCTTTGACAATGGATCCTCAGGCAGCTTGAAGCGGCGGTTAATCTGGTATTTCAAGCGCAGCAGGGCATCGATGCCCGTGCCGCCAAGTCCGATAATCAGAATCGGGTTGTCTATGGTGTCCACTCTTATTTTGTCGCTGACGATCCCTCCGCCAAGCGATACATCGAGCTGCTGAATATGTTCTCTTACTACCGGTTTCATAGGTTATCCTCCTAAAAGTTATGCGTAGCGCTTCTTCCTGTACGTGCTTCGTTCAAAATTCACTTCGGAAGCTTACACTTAGTCTGATGCTATATTAGGTATTCGAGTAAAATTGTCTTGTCTACCGTCTGCAGGGAGACCGATACGCGGTCACCGCTCTTCATTTCCAGGCCCCGCGAGGTGTCGGCGGCACGCCCTGACCGCTCCACGGAGATTCCTTCTCCTCCGCGCAGCATCAGCCGGTCATTGTTCCCCGGAGTGAAGACCAGCTTCTCGCTCTCCTTCAGTTCAGGCGCCAGCTGCAGCAGCTGATGCAATGTGAATTTACCCCGGAAGCCTGCAAGCTTCTTATACTGCGGATAGGTTTTCTCTCCGGTATTCCCGTCCAGCACTTCCACGACCAGCTGTCCGACAAACCCGCGGTTTGATCTGCCGCGCAGCAGCCAGAATGCGGCGGCCGCAGCCAGCAGGAGTACAATCCCGCCTATAATATAGTAAAGAGTGTTCGAGGACTTCTGATCTGTTACCGGTTCTTCACCAGTGCCTGCCCCCGGAGACGGAGGGCTTGTAGCCACCGTGCCCGTCTTGGCGTTGATTGTCAGCACATCGCTCTCGCGGTAGAAGCTGCTCTCTTCGGCCCGGACCTTAAGTTCATAGGCATGATTGTCTTTTATTTCAAAAGCACCCTTGAACTCAGCGCCAGAATTGTCCATCGGAATCTCCTGCACCGTGCCGGTATCCACATCTGTGGCCAGCAGCACTGCCTTCATCTCCTGGTACAAGCTGCTCTCTGTAACCTCAGCACCGTTGCTGAACAGATGCGAGGAGATATCGACGGTGTCACCTTTGCGGTAGGACTGGGAAGGCAGCGCATCGATCTTAAGCTCCAGATCATAGTTGAATACCAGATTGATATCAATCTTGTCCTTCGCCACACCCTTGACCTGGAGCTTCCAGTCTCCCTGCTCCGGTGAGAGCAGCTTGATCAGCGTGTAGGTAGAAGACTTGGACAGCAGCACAGCATCCGAGGGAATCGCAACTTCCTTCCCGGAAGGATCACTCAGCTTAGCGGTTACAGGCTGCGAGGACATAATTGAAATATTCGCTTCCAGTACACTGCCGTTCGGCACATTGACCGTCACCTCCTGATAGTCGCCGTTTGCCGTAATGGACGGCACCGGCACGACCTTCAGCTTCAAGTGGCTGGCAAAAATCTCGCTGAGAATCTGCGGCAGATCATCCGCGGAATCCGTTGTGAACGCCTTGCCGCCTGTCTGATCGGACAGATTAGACAGAATCTCCTTGTTCAGCTTGCCATCAGCATTCAGCCCGATCGTATACACCGGGTACCCCTTCTGCTTCGCAGTTTCTACAGCGGCCTTCAGTTCCTGATCCGACCGGGCCTGTGTAGCTCCGCTGGCTTCATCTAAGTCATTGTTGCCGTCGGCCAGCATTACGATCATCGGCTCATGGCCAGGATCGCTGCCGTTCTCCAGCACCTTCACAGCTTCTTCCATTCCGACCGCTATATCCGTGTAAGGTCCGCGGTTCAGTCCGTCGATGAAATCCTTCAAGTCCTGTTTGTCCCCGGCAGAGGTGATGCCAAGCAGTGCCTTCTCGCGCTGCACCTTGTCAGTGTAGGCAACGATCCCTACCTTGTCTCCTTGCGTGGACAGCATATCTATAAACATCTTCATCGCTTCATTCGCGATCTTGTTCTTGTCACTCTTGTTCATCGAGTTGCTGACATCAATCAGCAGTACAGCATCAATATGGGACGGCGCGGCAGAAGCAGCACTGGCCGCTGCGCCTCCGAAAGGCAGGACAGCGATGCATAGGATCAGCAGCAATGCAGGCAAAATGCGCTGCAGTCTATTCTTGATCGTTCTGGGGTTACGGTGTGTACGAAGCATAAATAGGGCTCCTCTTGTGTTAAATTCGGCGGATCTGGCAAATCCGGCAGCATAGCTAAATTCTGTAAATAGTATGCCATTATGATATAATTAAACCTTGTAAACATCAACATAGTGACCGCTGGACCGGCACTCCCGTCTGGTAGAATCGCCATCTTGAAGCGGATGGATTATTCTAAGTATACGCCGTGTTCCTGAATATTTGATTAAAAGACCGTAACCAGAGAGAAAGGAAGAGTTCCATGATTACATACGTCATACTCGGAATAACGTTCCTCTATGCCGTTATTCAGATCTCCTTATACGCTTCACGCCAGCGGAAGCCGCTTACCCGTGAGGACATTGACGAGCGGCTCCTTGCTGCACTGAACGGAGGCGCTCCTACCCGTGAGTAAGAAGAAACCTGTTACCTTCCGGCCGTTCAAGGCTCCCCGCTATTCTTATGAGAAGCTCCGCATCTGCCGCCGCTGCGGGCGTTACACCGCCCTGGGCGAGGAACGCTGCACCCGCTGCGGCCGTGCCTCACTGACTCCCGTGGAGAAGCAGGCGGTATCCATTGCCGGGCGCAAGATGCATACCCGGCTGCTGCTTATTCTTCTGCTCACCCTGGCCTCTGTCTATTTCGGCCAAAGCCTGCAGCAGATGGCGCTAAGCGGTGCCGGCGGCATCGTGATAGCCGGACTGGTCTACTATACGCAGCGGAAAGTACGGCAGAACGAAAATTTGTATGCCCTTAATGAGCTGCTGGGCCGTAACATCCTCAGAATTAAGGAAGATCTGGAGCTTAACCGCCAGGAGGCTGTATCCGTCCTCCGCGAGAATGATGTCCTCGCTTATGAGAAGCTCCGCGAGATCTCCATTCTGCTGCGCGGAGACCGGATCTCCCGCCAGCGCGTCGCCCTGCTGCACGGCTTCCAACTGCGCAAGGACATGGTTCTGGAGCTGGAACAGCTGCTGCTGAAGGACTTCGAGCCGCTGCTCGCTGAATATATCGGTGAAATCGCCAAGGTCCGGCCCGATTTGATTAAAGACCGCACCCTTCGCTATGTTAAGAACTACGAAGTGCAGATTCTCGAAATGGACAAAGGGCTGGCTATTCTGACTGTCGTTGCCGGGGCCGCCGTTCGCCTGAAGCGTTATGCGCTGCTCTATTCCGGACTGATCGGAAGATATGTACAGGAGCTGCCCAAAGACCGCTTCCTGCGCTTATCCCGGCTAATTGCTGCGAACCCCTATGAGCCGTGGAACGGCCTGGATGCCAAGGTGGCGGAAATCCGCGAGCTCAAGTACCGGTGGGACCCTGAAGTATAAGGATGATAGCTGGCAGCACGCGCAATCCTTATATCCGAATAAAGGGGCTATACTATATGACGATCAAACAAGCATTAACCCTGCGGAATATTATGATCATTCTGTGTATCTTCATGCTGGTTCTGCTGGGACAGAAGGCTCTGGGGATAAAGGACAAGATTCAGACCGTGCGTGAGGCTGAGCGGCTGTATGCTGCAGGAGAGCTTATCGCTGCCGAGAACCAGTACCGGCTGGCAGCGGCAAACACGGCAATCTTATACAAGGAAGAGCAGATTAACACACGGCTTAAAGAGCTCGCTCCCATAACGGCTATACGCAGCAGCCTAAGGGGACTGGTATTAACCCTGGAAGACCAGTTGACGGTCAAGGATTTCACCGGATATATGGAGAGTTATGCCTCCCTGCTCAGCCTGAAGAGCAAGTATATGGCTACGGGAGGAACTTATGAAGTCTATTATCGCCAGCTGTCCGCTGATTCAGGCATTTCGGAGAAGATGACGGCAGGGTTCCGGCAGTTCAAGGAACAGTTTCTTGCCGGGCTCACGGAGAGCCAGAAGAACGCAGCGAATAACACGACCGGTACCGGAAGCGCAGAGAGCGCCAAATGGAGCCTGCTGCAAATCCCCGATGCCTATTACGGCGGGGCCGGGGCCAAGGAAGAATTACTGGCTGCGAAATTCGAGGCTCATGACACCGCCAGGCTGAAAGCTCTGGCGGCAGCCGGAAGCTTCCAGCCTATGCTGGACAGCGCCTTATCAATGGAAGAGGCTTATCAAAGCCATAGTTATACAGCAGACTGGATTGAGGATCAGGTTCAGGAAAGTACCATACTTATTCTGAGCAAGGACCTGGACGGCGATCGTACCGCCGCCTTCGCCGGACACGCTGTTGCCTACCGCAAGTACGCTGAGTCAGCTGGCCTGAAATCCTCCAAAATGTTGAAGCTAATCGACAGCAACAGCACCAAGCTGCTCCGCGAGGCAGCACGCCAGGTCCGCGGCGGACAATATGCCGAAGCCATCCGGCTCTACGGGGATCTGAATCCGCTGCAGGACACCTCCGAGGCGGTTGCCGCTGCGACACTCGCCTGGAATACCGCTGAACCGGTGCGGCTGCTGCCCGGCGGAGATGTGCAGGGCAGCTATACCCTTACGGCCTCCGTCACCGGACGCTACGGCGCTAAGGTGGCTGTGGCCGGAGTGGACGCCAGCGGCAGGCTGGTCTACGCCGATATGAGCGATGACGGAACACTCTCCACCCGCACCGGCGGCACCGTTCCGGATGCGGCCGCGCTGATAGAGCTTACTTTTGACGAGTCACTGTCTGTCTATTCAGAAGTACCTGTAGTTACAGCTATAGGCAGCCGTGAGGACGGGCGCCGTACGTTTACAGCCTACACCATTAGGCCCGAGGGGATCTCGCAGCTGTTCAGCTTTGCCGGCGGCGGCTATGAGCTGATGGCAGAAGACGGCTCCATCCGCGTATCGGATACAGACCTCGCCGACGGTCAAGACGGGCAGACGGCCATTTTCCGCCAGGTGAACGGCGCGTATGAGTTCTCGGAAATATACCGGGAGGTTACGTATACCCCTATAGACGCTACACAGCTGGAACTTCATCCTTATGAGAAGGTAGTGCTGTCCTGCGATCTTTATATCGACTCTGCTGGAAGAACAGTCGCCAGCTCGAACGGGCGTTATCTGATCCTTCAAGGCGAAACCGGCGGGGTTACCGGATTAGCTGTCGTCAGCGGCCAGTTCGATAACGGCTATGACCATGCGCAGACGGATGCCGGCGAGCAGTATGTACCTGTCTTTATTGTAGATTCGATTGAGAGCTTAAGCATTCAGATGCCCTGATCCGGCGGATGTTCCCGTCATGCCAGAAGACGCAAGAGATGAACGGTGATTCTGCCGTTTGTCTCTTGCGTCTTCTTTTTGGGACCCTAATTCCCAAGTCTAACTGCTGACTGGCTTAAGCACGCCCGGCCTTGGCGGTTTGCAGTTTTCTTTTGCGGCCAAATAAGCGTAAATATCGTTTGCGGGTATACAGCACATCCGCCGATGCCGTCAGGGTATCCTTCACCTCAGTGAGCACCGCCTGCGTTTCCTTCACAGCCTGCTTCATCCGCCCAAGCTCTGACTTCACACCTTCCGATCTCGACTTCGCTTCATCCAGCGTCTCCTGCACATTCGTTTTGAACTCATCCACTGGTGCTTTCAGCCCGTCCACCGATTGCTTCACACCGTCCAGCGACTGTTTCAGCCCGTTAATGCTGTTCTTGAATTCCTTCAGCGGGTTGCCCATATCGATGCCTCCTAAGTTCCCTTTATCTACATTTACCCAGAATGGAGGGGGCAGCTTCCCGATCGGTTAAAATAAAGCACAGCACTCTTTAATATGCATCAGTTGCCGCGCATTTCCTCCAGCATCACCATGATATCCGTCTCTTCAACCGGAACCGAATAGGAGCCGTCCGCGAAACGTTTCATCTCCCCGATGCCGTCCTGGAAGACGAAGCGTATGCGGCCGCCGCGCACTTTTTTGTCCGTGTACATCTTGTCCATCAGTGCCCTGTTAGAAATATAATCCGGGATTTCCGTCGGCAAGCCTGCCTTCTTCAGTAATGAGACTACACGATCAGCCTGTTCAGCGGTCATATATCCATACTTCACACCCAGCTTGGCCTGAATGACAAGCCCGACTGCAACGGCCTCACCATGCAGCAGCTGGTAGCCGCTGAGCGCCTCAAGCGCCCGGCCTGCCGTATGCCCCAGATTCAGAATCTGCCGCAGGTTGCTCTCATGCTCATCCTGTTCCACCACTTCGTATTTGATCCGGCAATTCGTCAGCGCGATATGCCCGCACACGTCCGAGTCCAGGATAAGCCCGCCCTGTTCTGAGATGATCCTGCCGATATTCTCCTCCAGGTAACGGAAGAATGTCTCATCCGCCAGGCAGGCATGCTTGATCGTCTCCGCCAGACCGCTGCGGAACTCACGGGCCGGAAGTGTGCGCCATGCTGCCAGGTCTATGTACACTTTGCGGGGCTGGTGGAACACGCCGATCAGGTTCGTGGCGACAGGTGTATTCACGCCTGTTTTGCCGCCAACGGATGCATCTGCCGCTGCCAGCAGAGTGGTTGCATAATTCAGGGCAGGAACCCCGCGGCCAAAGGTGCCGGCCAGAAATCCAGCCAGATCCGTTACGGCTCCGCCGCCCACGGCAATAATGCAGCAATCCCGCCCGTAGGCCTGGCTTAACAGCTGGTCTTCCAGCAGTGCCTTGGTTTCACGGGTTTTGGAGCTCTCTCCGGCCGGAAAAGAAAACAAATCCGCCTGGAAGCCGCTTCGCCGCAGCAGCTCCAGTAAGGGACGGCCATACAGCGGCTCGACCGTAGAATCGGTAATAATGGCGAACTTGCTTACATCCGGCAGAAGTCCCTGCTGCAGATCGCGGATCAGGGAACCGAACAGACCCTCGCCAATCTCAATAGTGTAAGAATGATCGACTACTTTTTTGAGTACCACTTCAAAGCTCTTAGACATGGACTCTGCCCCTTTCCTGTTCAACACTCTTTAATTGAATCGTCTCCTTCATTTGCGGATCATCGTCCGGTAGACGAATTTGGGCAGGGCGGATTGTCTGCGCCAGCGTGATTTCTGGCCTTTGGCAACGGGTGCGAACAAGAGCCTGTGGGCCCACTCCAGATTCAGTTTTTTCCAGATGGCCGGTGCCGGCTTCACTTTGCCCGAGATTACGTCCAGACTGCCGCCAACGCCAAACACAACCTTAACCCCGCTGAGCGCCTCCTTATGCTTATACAGCCATTTGTCCGAATAAGGAGCGCCCATCGCAAGAATGAGAATATCCGGCTTGGCCTGCTGAATACCGGCGATAACTCCTGGCTCCTCGGCTGCCGTAAAGAATCCGTGATGCCTTCCGGCAATCTTCACCTGCGGATAGCGCAGGGCGATACTCTCCACCGCTTGTCCGCTGGTCACTTCATCCGTTCCGAGGAAATAGAAACTCCAGCCCCGCTCATTCCCCTTCGCAAGCAGGCTCAGCAGCAGATCGTAGCCGGTCACCCGCTCCGGAATGGGATTCCCCTGTCTTCGTGCCGCCATTACAATCCCGATCCCGTCTGGCACGATTAGATCCGCCGAGCAGATGATCTCGCGGAGCTGCCCGTCCGATTGACTGGCCAATGTAATCTCCGGGTTCGCTGTAATCAGGTGAAACAGCCCTCCCTGTCCGCCCCCGATGTGCCTGTCCAATAGCGAGGTTGTCTGTTCAAGCGTCAGCTTGGAGAATGGAACTCCGAGAATAGAAACCTTGTCCTTCATCGTTTCACCTGTCCTTCCCAATCCTGCAGAATGGCCCACTGCACCCGTGGCTCCCCTAGAACCGAATGCATTGAGCCGATATAAACCAGCTTGTTATGTATCCCTGTTGCCAGATAATGAGCTACTACTTCTCTGGTTGAGGCGGTTACCGGACACTGATTGAGCGAGCCGCAGTCCACCCGAACGCCCTCAATATCCGCCATCCTCCAAGCCAATGCCGTTCATTGTTAACTTTTCTGTAAAGTAGGCTATGAATCTCATAAGATATCCATATATTTACACGAACAAGTACACCATACCAACATCGGTATTTCTTTTCAATGCTGAAAATTACTTTAGCCGGTTATGGCTTCTCCGCACCCGCGGACGCAAAGCTCCGGATGCTCCCGCCATGTCATTTGCCGATGGAACAAACCATCTTAAGAAGCTGGGCTTCCTTCTTGTTTCAGCACGAGAGCCTCCGCCCGGCGGGCAGAGGCTCCTTCTTATTTATAGGGTATATGCAGTTGTTCCGCCCCTTTGCGCTTGCTGCTGTGACGGAAGGAATACAGCTGCCAGACTGAAGAAAGGCCTACGGCGGCTGCACAGACTACGAACACAGCCAGATAGCTTCCGTTCGGACTACCTCTGCCGCCAATCATCAATCCGCCTGCCGCCGTGCCGAACATCATGCCAATGTTGCGCGACAAGGCAAGCAGGCTGCTGACCCGGCCAAGCTGCGATTTCGCCGCCAGTCCCATAACAATACTTGTGTTAGGTGAAGTAATCATCCCCATTGCGCAGCCGAGCAACATAACCGGCAGCACCATTGCACTTGTCCTCAGCACAGGTGAGCCGAAGCCCAGCGCCAGCAGCGTGACACTCATCAGCAGCAGTCCGGCCGTAAGGATACCGAGCGGCCCTTTGCGGTCCGCGATGCTCCCGCTGACAGGAGCGGTCACCACCAGCGCCAGCGGGTATCCAATCATGATCAGCCCCACCCAGGCAGGCTCGGCCCCGGATATACGCAGTAGCGAGGGCAAAGCCAGCTGTGCGGCGAAGGCTGCCATATACGTGATAACCGTAATGGCGATGCCGGCGGCAAAGCTCCGGTCAGTGAACAGGCTGACACCGCTGTCCGCTGGCGGGAATTCACCAAGCGGCCCCCTCTTATCCCTGCTGCGGGAGAAGCGGGCATGTGCCGTATAAGCGGCCGCCATTCCCGCTGAAGCCGCAAGCAGCAGCAGCACGGGCAGAGACAGGAATGTGGAGCGGCTGCCAAGATCGAAGGCTATCATCAGCGAGGAGAGACAGGCCGCAAACCAGGCAGCTCCGGCGAGATCCAGCCTGCCTCCGGCCGTTTCCGTATCCCGGGGAATCAGCCTGTGCGCAAGCACGCCTACGCCCGCCGCCACTACGGCCAGCAGCCAGAAGTTGCTCTCCCAGGTGAACCACTGGATCAGGAAGCCGCCAAGACCGGGGCCTGCCATGGAGCCGGCAGCGACGAAGGTGCTCATCAGCCCAAGTGCCCTGCCCCGCTGCTCGGCCGGAAATACAGAGACAATGAGGGCCATATTGGTCGCCTGATACATGGAGGCACCGGCTCCCTGCATGACTCTGAAGCCAAGCAGCATGGCTCCGTTCTGGGCAAGCGCACAGCCCAGGGCTCCCGCCGCGAAAGCGAACAGGCCCAGATTATGCACCTTACGGCGGCCAAACCTGTCTCCCAGCCGTCCCATTACAGGCAGCAGCACCGAGATAACCAGCAGATAGATACTGACGATCCACTGGGCAGAGGCCACCGGGAACCGCAGATCAGCCGCAATATCGATGAGCGAAATATTGAACATACCGGCAGACAGATTGGACAGAAAGGCCCCGAGGCAGATGACCACCTTGACCGCCGTATGGTTCACGGCTTGTCCTGAAGACCGTACCGGTGAATTCATAACATCCGCTGCAGGGCGGGCTGATTCCACATCTTCCAGCTTTCTTCAATGTCTGCGGCTGAAGCTACCACGCCGAAGTAACCTTTCATATTCTCCAGCGTCATCTCATGAGCGGCCCGGGAATAGGAAGCACAGGCATCCTGCACCATCACAATCTGATAATCCAGCATGAAGCCGTCCCTTGCCGTCGACTCCACGCACACATTGGTGCTCACTCCTGTCATAATCAGGGTTTCAATCCGCTGCGAACGGAGCACAGAATCGAGGCGGGTATTGATAAAGGCGCTATACCGGTGTTTATTGACAATAATCTCCTCAGGAAGCGGGGCCACCTCGTAGAATTCAGCCCCCCAGCTTCCTCTGCGGCAGACCCCCAGCGAACCGCGCCCGGAGCGGGAAGTCCAGACGGGCGAATCGGTCGCCTTTTCATGGAAGGTCTGGATATAGATCACCGGCACGCCCTGTGTCCTCGCTGCCGCGATCAGCCCATGCAGCTGCGGCATCATCTCGCGTACGGCTGACACATCATTTCCGCCAGCGGCAAGTGCGCCTTCCCCGTGGCAGTAATCGTTCTGTACATCTACTATAATAAGTGCGGTTTTATCAGGCATAATTAGATCGGCAGTTAATTCCATCATCTTCACCTCTTTAGTTTTTGAAGGCTTATGGCACGACGCTTAGCTTATTTCACTGCTATGTTGTTCACAAACTGCATATCGACCAAATCCTCGTAGGTGTATTCGCCTTTGTAGATCCCGGTCTTAATCATCACGTTCATGTCCTTATCCAGCGCCTCCTCGGAAATCACACCATCCGGACTCCAGAGCTGGTCGGCATACGCCCGGTCAAGCGCGGCTTGTGCCGCATCATCGGAGAGTGTAGGGAATTCAGCCTTCAGGACGCTCATCGCCAGAGCTTTATCCTCCTGGATGGCTTTCAACGCCTTCACGACAGCGTTAACCGCCTTCTGCACCGTTTCCGGGTCTTTCTCCAGTGTCGACTTCTTCACGCTCAGCACGGAATAGGCATAGTCTCCCATATCATGGAACTTGTAAAAGGGTTCATCCCAGACCCCCTTGGCGATCCCGTCACTGATCTGCGGCTCCGCACCATTCGCAATATCCGCTGCCCCCTGCTGAACCATCGCCACCACGGTGGAGCCGTCCGCCGGTTCAAGCAGCCGCACATCCTTCTGCGGATCAAGCCCCAGCTCCAGGAGCAGATATTGGGTCAGCAGGTTCGGGGTTCCGCCATGCCGTCCGGCATTCAATTTCTTGTCCTGCAGGAAGGCTTTCAATTCTTCATCAGAACTGCCCGCAGGAGCTGTCCCTTTCTTGGCCATCAGATAGACATTCGCGCGGTTAACCACATTGCTGACCGAAACAATCGGGTCTGAGTTGCCGATATTCGCCAGTGCATTGGACTCTGGACCGCCGATGACGCCCCAGGCATCCCCGCTGACCACAGAGGTCACATGGGTGCCGCCCGCAGCCTGAAGCATTTCAACCTCAAGCCCTTCATCCGCAAAATATCCCTCGCGCTGCGCCACGTACAGCGGCAGATAACCCGTATAATGCAGCGGCTCGGCAATGACCAGCTTCTTGAGTTTCCCCGCTTCGTTGCCGGCAGCTGCGGCTTCAACTTCAGCATTACTTTTACCGCTGCAGCCCGAGAGCAGGATCATTACAGAGGCAAGCAGGACGGCCGATAGCTTCACTTTGGTTACATTCATCATTGATTTCTCCCCTTTTATCTTAAATAGGACGAGTCGTGGCTCAAGCCTTCTTCATCCCGTATCCCTTGGACAGCCATTTCTCCAGCAGGACCACTCCCGCATACATCACCATCGACAGAACGGACAAGACTACAACTCCCACCCAGACGAGATTGATATCAAGGATCGTACCGGCGTAGATCACCATGCGGCCAATCCCGTGGCTGGAAGCGATGAATTCCCCGACAATCGCACCGGCCAGCGAGAGGGCAATATTAATCCGCAGACTGCTGATCATCCAGGGCATCGCCCAGGGGATGACCACCTTGGTAAACACCTGATGGCGTTTCGCGCCCAGCGAATACATCAGCTTTTCCATATCCTTGTCCACACTCTGCACGCCGCTGTGCGCCGATAAGGCCGCAACGACTACCGTCATGGCAAAAGCGAGCGCCACCTTGGAGAAGAATCCGATGCCCAGCAGAATCACCAGCACAGGAGCAAGCGCCAGCTTCGGCATAGCATTGAGCAGGATCAGGAACGGTTCACTGATTCCGGCGAATCTGCGTGACCACCAGAAGGATAAACCGAGCAGTGATCCGATCAGAGTTCCGCCGATGAAGCCCAGAATCGTCGAGCTGGAGGTATAAGCGATATCCTCCAGCAGAGTACCCTGCGTCACCTGTGTCCATGTTGTGCTGAGAATCCGTACCGGGCTGCTCCAATAGTATGAATCCATCCAGCCGATCCGCGTAAACAGCTCCCAGCAGAGTACGATCAGCAGCCCGACCGTCAGCCGCCCGATTCCGACAATCCGCTGTGTCCGGCGCCTTGCACCCTCTTCATCCACGATGACGGGTTCCTTCTGCATTTTCTCAGGCTTCACCGAATGGATTGGGGCCGGCTCCAGCTTGTGAATCACATACCCTTTCTTTTGCACACTCTCCATGGTTGTTCTCTCCTTCTACAAGTTTTGTAAGTTCTACGAGATATGGGCTGCCGGCTCCTCGCCTCCGCCTGACAGCAGGTCCAGCAGATGGGCTTTGAGCTCCATAAATGACGCAGATACCGTATCCTCCTTATGTCTCGGGCGCGGCATATCCACAGAAATCTTGGAGATGATTCTGCCCGGCCGCCCGGAGAAGACATAGATGTCGTCAGACAGGTAGATGGCTTCATCAATATCGTGGGTGACGAATAACACCGTCTTGCGGAAATTCTCCCAGATCTCCAGCAGCCAGTTCTGCATGGTCAGCCGGGTCTGGGCATCCAGTGCGCCAAAGGGCTCGTCCAGCAAAATAATATCCCGGTCGTACAGCAGTGTGCGGAGCAGCGCTGCCCGCTGGCGCATGCCTCCGGACAATTCTGCCGGATAATGGCCGCCGAAGCCCTTCAGTCCATAGCGGTCCATCAGCGGCTGGGCCCGGGCTACCGCTTCCTTACGCGGCACCCCGCGGATCTCCATGCCCAGAATAATATTATCCAGGATCGTTCTCCAGGGGAGCAGCATGTCCTTCTGCAGCATATATCCGACATATCCGGTCTTTAAGGCGATATCCTCACCGTCTGCAAGCACGCGGCCGGTGGACGGCGGAATCAGACCTGCTATGATATTGAACAATGTGGATTTGCCGCAGCCGCTGGGGCCGATTATACTGACAAATCTGCCTTGCTCTATAGAGAGATTCGTCTCCTGCATGGCGATAATCTCCTGGCCGTCACGGCGGAACCACTTGCTTACACCGGCAATCTCAATCTTTGCTTTCATAGAATCAGCTCCTTATTAGGTTTAATAGCATCGGCAGCTTGGGTAGACTCGGAGGTAAAAAAAACGAATAAACAAAAAGCCGCCAGTTTTAGACACAGCCCCAGAGGGCAGATGTCCGAAAACTGACGGCAGGTCGGCTCTCCGGAAGATCAGAGTTCCAACGTAACGTTCAGGTAATGCTCGAGGTCCTTCTCCAAAATTATGATCGTACCGGAATACTCGGTCTCCACATCATAATCTTTAAGAACGGCCTTGATATTCACTTGAAATTCATCCAGAAATGCCTGCTTGATTTCACACTTGAAAACTTCATGCAGCACCAGATTAATCTGGCGGCTTGCCGTGGCATCATGGGTATCCAGCACCTTCAGTACGGGCACCCGGCTGTTAATGGATAAAATAATAATCTTGTTCCCCACGAAGTCGACCTTCTGCTGCTTGACGCCGGCGTTAAACAGCTTCTTGTTGATTTCGTTATAAATCCTTAAAATATCCTGTTTCCATTGTCCGGCGGAAGCGATCATTGCGATCACACCTTCATAGCTATTAATAATGTTACATTATGTCACAAGAACGTCAACAACTGCATCATTGTCCACCGCTTATACATCATTATAGATAAAAAGGTAGAGTTGTCAATAAATTTACGGGAGATAAATTAACACATTAATTAGTTTTTCGGAGTATATGTGAAGTTAGTTTACACATTAAAAGCTATCATCCTAAATATTTACAAAATAATACTAATGAATTATAATTATTACGTAACTACGTAATTACATAATATTGAAAGCAGGTGATTTTCTGTCATGACCCGTGACTTAAGCAGCGAACTGGATACGCTGAAGCAGCAGGTGGCCGAGCTTAAGGCGGCCGTCCAGCATTGGAATACTGAGCGGAAGAGCTTGGCAGGCTATGCTGATCCGCCGGAATCTGTGAATTCAGCTGCAGAAGCGGAGCAGCCCGGCGCGGGACCCGGATCTGTATTTTATTCCGGCCATGCCCGTCTTAACGGACAAAGCTACCGCTGGGAACCCCAGGAGCGTCCGATGGAACAGCTACTCGAAGTCAACAACGAGAAATCAGCCAAAGTACTGGCGGCATTAAGCAACCGGCAACGGCTGGACATTCTGAAATCCGTCATTCAGGAGCCGCTTACGGGCATTGAGCTGGTGGAGCGTCTGGGTATGGGCACTACCGGCCAGCTGTACCATCACCTCAAAGCATTGACTGGCGCAGATTTATTAGTGCAGGAGAGCGGAGGCCGTTATGCCTTCCCTTCTCACCGCCTCCTCCCCTTCCTCCTGCTGCTGGCTTCGGTTAGTACTCTGGAGGATACAAGCGACTATATGGACACGATGAGAACGAGAAATAACGCGGGGATTTATCTGGGTCCTGCACAAAATTTCGATGTCCATCACCTGCTGTGGGCCGTTATCGAGAATCCGGTGATGGAGCATGCGGCCGGATATTGCAGCGAAATCGGGATATTCCTGCATGATGACGGGAGTGTCACCGTAATGGACAATGGACGGGGGATTCCGGTAGCGTCTCTGCCAAATTCCAATATGCCGGCTGTTCAATCCATTCTGACCGATATTCATAGATTTAATGGAGACGGAGCCTTTAAGGTGCCTGGTGCTGAGCAGGGAATCAGCATTGCCGTGGTCAACGCCCTCTCCGGCAGACTTACCGTTGATATCCGGCGCGGCGGCAGAATGTACCGCCAGGAGTATAGGCATGGTGTGCCACAGTCCGGACTGATGACGGTTGGAATCGCGAAGGATACGGGGACAAGTGTGACTTTTAAGCCGGATCAGGAATTTCTGGGCACAGGCTTTGAACAGGCACGGCTGAATGAACACAGTCATGAGCTGATGAAGGCTTATCCGGGGCTCTCCATCTTCGTTAACAACTAAACCGGGCGAATGAAATGAAAGGAGACTGCTGCTAAATGTCGCATGAAACGATCTATAGTCATGAGGATACGCTGAAGATGCTTGACTCTCTTTTCCGGGAAGAAGGGCATTGGTGGGATCAGTTCTATGAAAACCGGGATAAAGAGATTCCTTTCTTCAAGGATCGTCCGGATGAGAATTTGGTTGAATACGTATGCAAGCGGCATATTACACCCGGCAAGGTGCTGGAATTAGGCTGCGGGGGCGGCAGAAATGCGGTTTATCTGGCTCAGCAGGGCTACGCCGTGGATGCCATTGACATCTCTCAGGCAGCGGTAGATTGGGGAAGGGAACGCGCCCGCAAACATCAGGTGGAGGTGAATTTCGCCCGCAGCAATATTTTTGACCTGAGCCTGGAGCCAGGCAGCTACGACCTCATCTATGACAGCGGATGTTTCCATCACATCTACCCCCACCGCAGAGCAACCTTTCTTGAATTGGTGAACAGGACGCTCAAGCCTGGCGGGTGTTTCGGACTGGTCTGCTTCGCGGCCGGCGCCATGGGTGCAGAGATCACCGATTGGGAGGTGTACCGGCAGCGGAGCCTCCGGGGCGGATTAGGCTTCAGCGAGGATAAGCTCAAGAGCTTCTTCAGCGGTTTGGAGCTCATAGAGTTCAGACGCATGCGCCAGATGGATCAGGAAGATACGCTGTTTGGGGAAGCTTTTCTGTGGACCACCTTGTTCCGCAAAAATTAACGGAGTACTTGTCCTTTTCCACATCCATCCCATGCCAGGTTTGGTGCAAGCAAGTGTACGGCTTATCTACCCTATCGTTGGTGCATTGTACTCGGTTTTTCGCATACATTCGGCTCGTCTACCCTATCGTTGGCACGTTGTATTCGGTTTTTCACATACATTCTGCTTATTAACCCTATCGCTGGCGTATTGTACTCGGTTTTTCGCATACATTCGGCTCGTCTACCCTATCGTTGGTGTATTATACTCGGTTTTTCGCATACATTCGGCTCATCAACCCTATCATTGGCACATTGTATTCGGTTTTTCGCATACATTCGGCTCATCTACCCTATCATTGGCACATTATATTCGGTTTTTCGCATACATTCTGCTTATTAACCCCATCGCTGGCGTTTGGCACATTGTATTCGGTTTTTCGCATACATTCGGCTCATCAACCCTATCATTGGCACATTGTATTCGGTTTTTCGCATACATTCGGCTCATCTACCCTATCATTGGCACATTATATTCGGTTTTTCGCATACATTCTGCTTATTAACCCCATCGCTGGCGTATTGTATTCGGTTTTTCGCATACATTCGGCTCATCAACCCTATCGTTGGCACATTGTATTCGGTTTTTCGCATACATTTGGCTCATCAGCCCTATCGTTGGCACATTGTACTCGGTTTTTAACATACATTCGGCTCATCGCTACCTATCGGTTCCAGCCCCCGCCCGAAAGGATCGCCGGTCGAATGTCCGCCGCAGCACTCCGCTAATGCTAACCGGAATTCGACCGGGACCGTATATCGGCTCTCTGTCTCAGGGCTGCCACAATCCACACCACAAGGATAACCAGGGCGATCCCGCCAGCTAAGATATAAGCATTATAGAACAGGTTGTTGGTATATTGATTAATCCAGCCGAAGCGGAATACGACGGAGTCCTCATCTCTGGTAAAACCCCTCAGATGCACTCTCAACGCATCGACATATCCGGTTTCCAGCCAGATAGCGAGCGGCAGCACAATAAGCGCAGAGACGGCAATCAATAGACTTGGTATGCTGAATACGGATTTCAACCGGAATAATCGGTAGAGCACCATGCCCGCACTGCACAAAAGAATAATGCCAAACAGCCATCCTGCCGCAAGCATGATAATTCCCGGATTACCGTTGCCGGATATCGTCCCATCTGCTTCATAGGTGAATGTGCCCCAGTCCGTCAATACTGCAAAGATAATGCTAATCGACAGCCATATCAGCAGTTTCCGCCAACCCTTGCCCATATCCATTCTCCCCTTTCCATAATTAAAAAAGGCTGAGTGCCCGTTATAGATGCGCTCAGCCTGCCTCATGCAGCCTATTTCCTTCTATTCCACCCGTTCTGTAAACAACCGCCCGGCGTAGTCACTGATCAGCTCACGCATGGCCAGCTTACTCTGCCATTCTGCAGGTATGCCATCCAGCCCGTAATACGCTCCGGCGATCTGGCCGTAGACCGCCCCTGTGGTATCGGCGTCATTGCCCAGATTCACAGCGAGCAGCGCGCCCTCCGCAAAGCTGGAGGATTTGTGAAAAGCCCACAGTGCCGCCTCCAGCGACTCTACTACATACCCCGAGCCTTGGATATCAGGCGGCTCCTTGATCCGGTAGGAGCCGTACTTAATATTCAGCATATGCGGCGTCAGGCTGTCTTCATTCAGCCATTCACGGTAAGCCTCCGGGGCCAGCATGTCCTGCTTGCTCCACCCGTGCAGTCCGGCAAGGATGTACGCCGCGAGCAGACGGCAGGCATCCAGACATTCAACAGCGCCATGCGTCGTTCTTGAACTGAGCGCCGCATAGCGGATAGCTTCTGCAGGGTTCTCTGCATAGTACATGACCACCGGCGCAAGCCGCATAATGGAGCCGTTCCCGGCAGAATGAGGATCATCCGATCCGCTGAACCCTTCGCCGCCGGCTTCGAAATGATGCAGCGCCGCGCGTGTCGCATTGCCGATATCGAAACATTCGCCTGTACTGCTAAGCTTGCCTTCGCGGTACCACTTCACATAACGCTGCATCTGATCTACAGGATCGAAGGCTTGCTTCGTAAGCAGACTCTCCGCAAGGCAGAGCGCCATTGACGTGTCATCGGTCCACTGTCCCGGCTGGAGACCAAATACCCCGCCGCCGACAATATCCGTAAGCGGCTCAAAGGTTCCGGGTGCTTTGAACTCAGCGGTCGTTCCCAGCGCATCTCCAGCGGCCAGACCCTGCAGGCAGCCCTGATAGCGGTCAGCATTCAATGTCATTTGGTTTCCCCCTTTTTCCTCCTTCTTACGCTTGCAGCTATACTATTACTGATCAGAGCGATTACGGAGTACATGATGCCATAGAACAACGCACCGCTTCCGTCAAACAACACATAGATGGATAACACGAACAGCGGCAACGGCAGCAGGCATACCAGCAGGTTGAAACCCAGCTTAAGTCCCGAATCCGCAGCAAGGATCAGCACGGCTGTTGGATTCACCAGAACCAGCAGCAGCAGCCAGCTGCCGAAATCCTCCATTACCCCGGAACCGCCGCTTTGAAAATACGGGATCACCAGAAACAATACAAGATAGATTACAGTGTGAAGCAGAAGCTTGCGGGATAAGGGCGTCAGATTCAGTTTATTCACCGGGATACTTTAGCCCCCATTGTTCACGCACGCCGTCCAGCAGCTTAAGAATCGCAACGGACTCATCCAGCGTCATTACCGGGCTTTCCGTCAGCCCTGCCTGCAGACAACGCCCCACTTCCTCAGCTTCAAAAGAATACCCGATCGAAGTACGGTCATCCTCAAATGTCTCTGCCAGCTCACCGCCGATATACAGCTCAGCCGATTTCGGATTCACCAGCGTGCCTTTGACCACGATAAAGCCTTCAGTTCCATAGATATAGGCTTCTTCATGCAGCTTCAGGCGAATCCCTCCGTTCAGGGAAGCCGACTTGCCTCCGCCATAAGACAGCAGCAAGGAGAAGTGCTCGTCCACACCAGTCTCGCCGATATGTACAGTGCTGGAGACGGCTTCCGGATGAGGTCCGAACACCATCGACGCGAAGGAGATGGGATAGATGCCGACATCCAGCAGGGCTCCGCCGCCAAGGGCCGGGTTCAGCAGACGCCCCTCCGGATTCCAGCCCGCGCGGAATCCAAGATCCGCTTTGACCAGCCGCACTTCGCCGATGCGCTCCGCTGCGAGCCATTCTCTAACCTTGGCATTGGCCGGAATATAGCGGCTCCACATAGCCTCCATCAGGAACAGCTTCTGCTGGCGGGCATACGCCACGATTTCTTCCAGCTCTGCACTGTTCACGGTAAAAGGCTTCTCACAGAGCACGGCTTTGCCGGCGCGCAATGCGAGCAGCGCATTCTCTTTGTGGAACGGATGCGGTGTTCCAATATAAATCGCATCCACTTCAGGATCGCAGACCAATTCCTCGTAGGTGGCATATGCCACGGGGATGCCGTGATTTCGGGCAAACTCATCTGCGCTTTCCTGCGTGCGCGATCCAACCGCATAAGCCACACCATTGCCGGCATGGGCCAAATCTGTAGCGAACTGATGGGCGATCCAGCCTGTGCTGAGAATGCCCCATTTTATCGTGTAAGCGTTATCTTCTGTCATTAGTTAAATCCTCCTCTTAAATGAAACTTAGTCCCTATGATTCTATCAAAATGTGCCTGGTGTGTACATGATGCCCGCTTCCCGCCACCTGCCGGGTCTATACGGTCAGCCCCTGCTCTCCACCTGCAGCAGCAGAATCCGTTCCTTGAATCCGCCGCGGCGCTCCGCTTTTTCAGCACGGATCTGTTCCAGAATACCGCTGTCCCCGCCATGGGTTACCGCCAAGGCCCGGATGACTTCCAGCAGATCCGCCAGCTCCTCCAGTGCCTGCCCGTCATTGTCCTCCCGTAGATACTCTGCCAGCTCCTCATGCAGCTTCGCACGCAGCTCCCGTATATATTCCTCCTCGTCCATGATTCTTGTCCTGCAGGTTTGCCCGTTCGCCGCAATCAGCGCCGGTATTCCGTCACGCACCAGTTTGGGATAATCAGCCAATTTCATTGTCTCCTTCGGGATGTATTGAATTTATATACATATTTATGTACGATCTCCGGATGAATCCAATCACAAATCATAATCCATTGGATCAACCATAATCCATTGAAGCTAGCTCATACTTCAGAAGTGAAGCAATATCACTATTAGTCACTCCATTTCCCCTTTGTTCTGGCGGGCAATGCCGCCTTCGGAATGGAGAGGGAACAGTTTGTTCTGAACCCGCAAGAAGGTATAGAGGTCCCCCTCTAGTACACCATCAAATGTTTAACAAATCAACTCATCCGCCGGTGAAAAGGACTGAGAATCCTCTATTGCAGCAAATCAGATGTATTCGCTGGCCAACCGGACTCAGAATCCGTTAATTGACGGTTCAGCCCCCGTACCGGACATAAACAAACAAGATAAGTGATTCTCAGTCCGCTTGAGCTTCAATAAGAGGTTTTTGGAAGAAATAACGGTTTCTCAGTCCGGTTCATTCTATATAAAGGAACTATATAGATTGAACCGGGAAAATTCCACTGTGGGGATTAGCCGTGGCTGCAGAGAATGTTTGACTTCCGGCCACTGTTAGGTTTGTATATATATCCGAACCAAAAACTCTCCCCGCCAGCCGCGAATCCGCAGTGACGGGGAGAGTCTCTTATAAACAATCTAATCCTATATTATTTGCTCAGCACAAGCTCCAGACGCACCTCAAGGTTATTCTCGGTATCCAGCACTATCGAATGCGGATTGCTCATGCCGAAATCTTCAAAGGTAACCATGGTTGTTCCAGACAGCATAAGCTGTCCGCCGCTGTATACGGCTTGCGAGTCAAACGTAACGTCCTTCTCTATCCCCTTGACTGTCAGCGTACCTTGGAGCTCAACCGGCACCGCTTTGCCCTCTGTCCATTCCGCCGGAAGCTCCGAGAAGGAACTCACGGTAAATGTGGACTCCGGGAACTCCGTTACTGCCAGGAAGTCTGCACCCTTGACATGCTCGTCCCGCTGGCCGGTTCCAGAATCCAGCGCACTCATCTCTACGGTTCCTTCGCCCGTCATCGAGCTGGCATCCTCCAGGTTCACATTCCAGGTTCCGGTAACGGAAGGGTCTACGAAGTTAACAGTTTCTTTGGAAGTTGTCACTGACCAGTAGACTTTGGACGTATCCGCAATGCTCCAGGCACCGTTCAGCTGCTCTGCCGTAACTGCAGCACCAGTCGCTGCCGCCGCGTTCGCAGTTCCCGCCTCCTGGGTTTCAGTTCCCTGATTCTGCGCAGGAATAACAGATTCGATCTCAACATTATTGCCCAGGCTATTGTTAAGTAACATAAATGCTGTGATGGCTCCTGCGATAACGACTACGGCTGCGGCTAAGGCGATTGTTTTCTTCTTCATCTTATTCCCTCCATCCAATTCTCTGTATGCCTATCAGGCTTGGTTCCCATTCTAACAAAGCAATATGTCGGGAAGAAGTCAAAGCACAGCAGCCCGCGATATGGTAGAATTGTCGTAATTTTAACTAACACATAGCCGTTGCCTGGATAATTATTCCCCGCCGGGCCTGAGAAGGAGGCTGAATAGATGAAATCCATTCTGATTGTTGAGGATGAGGAGGCGATTGCCCGGGTGCTCAGTGCTTATCTGCGAAAAGCGGGCTTCCACGTCACCCGTGCCGCCGACGGCCGGAGTGCCCTGGAAGCCTTCGAGGTGGCGCCGCCCTCGCTGATCCTGCTCGATATTATGCTGCCGAATATGGACGGCTTCGAGCTGCTGGGACTGATCCGCGAGAAAAGCAGCTGTCCTGTCATTATGCTCACGGCCAGGGACGGCATCAATGACCGGCTGGCGGGACTGGACGGCGGGGCCGATGACTATATGTCGAAGCCGTTCATCCCCGAGGAGGTTGTCGCCCGCGTAAACGCGGTGCTGCGCCGCCCCTCGCAGTGGTCGGACGGCAGCCGCAAGCGTCATTTCGGCAGCCTGTTCATTGATTACTCTGCGCGCAGTGTGTTCCTGAACGGGGCTGAGGTCAGCCTTAGTCCGCGCGATATGTCCGTGCTGCTGTTCCTGGCCGAACGCCCGAATCAGATCTGCACCCGGGACCAGCTGCTGGAGCATGTGTGGGAAATGGATTACGAGGGAAGCGACCGGGCCGTTGACCTCTCCATTAAAAGACTTCGCCAGGCGCTCTCGCACTGGCCGGACAGCGAAGGAGAGATCCGTACCCTGAGAGGAACAGGTTATCAATTATGGACAACATGAATAACAGAACAAAGAAACCCACATCGATCCTCTCCTACTGGACCGTCCGCTACCTGCTGATTATCAGTATCGGGCTGCTGGTGACGGCGCTGGTAACCTTCTGGTGGATCCAGCAGGAGGCGATGAACAACCGGATGCAGACCACCGGCCTGCTGGCCCAGGAGATTGCCGACCGCAGTGTCGGCACGGACGGACAGCTCGCCATCACCCAGGGCCTCGACAAGCTGGTCGAGGACCGCAAGCGGTTCTTCAAGGTAACCATGGAGATGTGCGTCATCATTACCGGACCGGCGGGCGAGCTGCTGTATTCCCAGCCTCCGCTGACGGATGAAGAAATGCGGCATAAGCTGAATGATACGCTGACCGATTCGCGCAGCCCGGAATTCAAGGCCGCCGCTGCGCAGATCCAGGGAGATCAGGGAACGCTCGGGCAGGTAATTGTCCTGCAGTCCAAACGTTCCCTGCGTCATATCCCGCAGGAAGAGATCACCTTCTTCTCCATCATCATTGTCTTCCTGATTATCTTAAGCTGGCTGACGATCTACCTTTTGTCGATCAAGCTGGCCAAGCCGATTCAGCGGGTCGCTGCCGCTGCTGCACAGATTAGCGGCGGCCAGTATAACATCGTGCTGGAGACCGGAGCCAAAGAGCGGGAAATCCATGAACTGCTGGTATCCTTCCAGGAGATGGCGGGCAAGCTGCAGCAGTTCGAGCAGTCCCGGGCTGTTATGCTGGCCGGGGTGTCCCATGAACTGAAGACCCCGGTCACCTCTATTAAAGGACTGCTTCATGCGGTCCGCGAGGGTGTGGTCGAGGGGGATGAGGCCGGGGAGTTCCTGGGTATTGCCTTACTCGAAGCCGAGCGGCTGCAGCGTATGGTCGCGGATCTGCTCGACTATAACGCGCTGACAGCGGGCATTGTCGCTGTCCGTCATGATAGGCTGGAGGCCGCTCCGCTGCTGGAGGAAATCCTCTATCAATGGAAGCTGACCCAAGGGGAGGATGTCTGCGAGCCCATCCTTCATCTGCCGGAGAGCCGGCTGTTTCTGCGGGGAGATCCGCTGCGTATCCAGCAGATTATCGTCAATCTGCTGAACAACAGCGTGCAGGCGAAGGCACAGGACCGCAAGCTTCAATTAACGCTGGAGCTTGCGGCCACGCCGCAGGGCAGCGCCGAAATCACGGTGACAGATAACGGAACGGGTATTCATCCGGAGAGCCGGGAGCTGATCTTCGAAGCCTTCTTCCGCAGCACCGCCAAGCAGAGCGTGCTGCGCGGACTCGGGCTTGGCCTGACCTTCAGCAGGCTGCTCGCCGAAGGCATGGGCGGCAGCCTTGAGCTGGGCAGCGCCCCGCCGCAGGGCTGCTCGTTCGTGCTGCGGCTGCCGCTTGCCGGTTGAGCCGCTTAAGGGCCGGAACAGTTCCGGCAGGCTATATAGTCCACTGCCCACCGGCATGGTATAATCAACTGACGAAAATGCGAACCGGAGGCTGCATATGCTTACTTTTGAACAGAAATTAGCTATTCTTGATTCCTACCCCCAGCTGGAACGGCGGAATGTCTCGCTTGGGCGGGTGAACTACCACTTCGAGGAGAGCCGGCATGACAAGAAGACCGTCGCTTCCCATATCCACCCGAACGGCAACGGCTTCGTATATGCCGGCCTGCTGCGGGGCTATGAGAGTGATGACAAAGGTCTGGTGAACATCAGAGATTATTCGGAAGCTGAACTGCGGGAACTGGTGGATGCTTCGATTGCGTCTCTATCCATGTTCATCCCCGATGCCCCGGCTCCGGCCAAAAGAAAGAAAAAAGCGCAGACTGGTGCTGAATCTCTATGGAAGAATGAGGATGGCCACACGCTGAGTCTAAGATTCGAGGAAGATCTGTGGTACCTGTATGCAGGTCTCCAGCTGGAGATGGCCTTCGAAACCATAGAAGAAGCCGAGGAGTATTTGGCGGAAGAGGGATTTGTCCGGGAACAGGAGTAACTTCCTGATTACCCGCCAGCTTCCCTGTAAGGTACATTCAACGCAAAGCCTGTAAACCGCATTTTATCTGCGGAATACAGGCTTTTTAAAATCCTGCCCATAATACAACATTTCCATCATAATCCCGGCTATAATCGGAAATTGTTGTACAAAAGGCAGCATTCCTCTTCCCACATAGCGGTGAAGCGGGACAATTCTTGTATTTCATACAACAATCTGTCCGAACACCCAGGTATTTAGGAAGCTAAGTTGTACTACGTACAACAATTAAGCCCATTAAGCCTAAACCCTATGAAACATAAAAATTCCAGGTTCTCCCGGCAACGAATCCGGTATGGGCGGTTTATGTCTTTGGCAAATTTATAGTATTTATAGGGCAACCCCCTTATACTATAGCCAATGCTATGATTTCCATATTTTTCTTAAGGAGGATGAGCAATGAACAATCCGGAAGGCGGAGCGCCCTTTACGAATCCTGGAGGGCCAAATTCAGATAACGGGCAACCGCAGGCCCAGCGCAGAGTATCCGGGCAATGGGACAATCTGCTCCAAGATGAACGCGTCAGGCAGGCTAAGCAGGTCAGTAAACAGTACTGGGGATTTTTCTTGAGTGCTCTAACCCGTCCTTACAGTATCATGAAAGAGGTCCAGGCCGCCCAATTGTTGAACAGTCTGATTACAATGGGACTGACGGCAATACTGTCAGCACTATATTTTCTCACCTGGTTCATTAAATGGGATATCTCGCCAATCATAGGACCCGGATTACTGAATCCGCTTCTATTAACGGCTGCAGGAATTGCCGTTGGCTGCGGGACTACTTATGCCGCACTCCGGCTGGAAAAAGTCAGCTTCGATCTCAAACTGCTGATCGCCAGATTCGGCACCTTGCTTGTTCCGGCTGTAGCACTGCTGGTTCTGGCTATCCTGTCGCTGATCCTCAGCCTGTATTCCTTCTCGGTTCTCCTGCTTATTCTGTCATTTCTCTTCGTCTTTGTCAGCATCAACACCGTGGCGTTTCAGTATCCGCTTAACACCTCCAACCGCGGAATCGATACCCTGTACCTGATTGCCACTGCAAACGTTGCAACCGGATATATATTCTACAAGCTGATAATGTCGGTATTGGCCGGAGCGGCCTACGGACTGTTCAACAGTATGTCCCCCTTTGGCCTGTAATCATGTAATCAGCATTTCCCCTGACCAAACAGGAGGACCCGATGTACGGGTCCTCCTGTTTGGCATGATTTAAGTTGGGGCCGGTTACTGGGTTGCCGGCATTTGAACCTCTTGCGCCTCCAGAGCTTCCTGCGGAACCTTGATCTCCGTGATCTTGTTATGATCGCTAATGGTCGCCTTCATCTTCATATCCATCGAGACGGTCTGTTCACCGCTGCTCATATCCATGACCAGATTTACATCCGATGAAGTCGGGAAATAAGTCTTCTTGTCCACGGTGTAAGCGATGGTCATGCTCTTGATATTCATCTGCTCCATCATCGCAGTCATCTGGCTGTCTACACTGCCGCTCTGGTTCAGATAGCTCTTCGCCAGATTCTTCACTTCTTCGCCCGATACTTCTGCTGTTATCAGATAATTGTCACCTTCCTCGGTGATCTTCGTCTGGTCAGCAATTTGGTTGAACTGCTCCAGCTGCTTCTCAGGATTTGCAGACTGCTGCATGGCAGCGGTCAACTGGTCAGTCATCGCAGCCGGCATTTTAACCCACTGCCCGTTCGTCAGCGAGAAGAAACCGTCTGCGGTTACGTACTGCTCCATCTTCTGTTCTCCCTGGCCTGCCAGAGTCATAACGATCTCCTGATGCATTTCCAGCGGATCTTTAGTATATTCAGCGTTCACTGCCATCTCAACGGCCTGTTCCTGATTGGTTTCGCCCTGCTTGACCACCATATTCTGCTGAATTTGCGAGTTCATGGCGAAGCTCTTCAATTCCGATTGTGCAGCAGCCGTCTTCTGCAGCAGTTCCTCCAGAGCCGGAACGCCGGCGGATGTCTGTTCGGCTGGGGCTGTAGTGGCGGTAGTACCGGCAGCTGCTGCCGGGGCTTCAGAAGCATCAGCAGCCGGCTGAGCCGGCTCATTATTGCCGCATGCGGTTAAGGCAGCAGACAGAATAACCCCCATGAATAATGCAGTCCATTTTCTCAAGTTGTAATCCTCCTAATCGTTATTGGCAAGATGTGTGAGTGCATGTCAACTATTAACCAAAGGAGATACGCCTCTAACATTTCTTTAAGAACTAACATGAACTGTAAGAGTAACCCGGACAGCAAAAACAACACTATGAAGACAGGGAAAACTATGGTTAGATGAAGGAGAAAACCTAAAACCTAGAGGGAAAGAAGCGTGAACCCGCATGAGTTTTGAAATCGTAGAGGCTACCCTACCGGAGATTCAGGCCGCTCTGGATTCCGGAGAAATCACTTCCAGACAATTAGTCCTTATGTATCTTGAACGCATTGCAGATCATGACAAAAACGGCCTGACGATCAATTCCGTGCTGGAGATCAATCCGGATGCGCTGTTCATCGCTGAATCCCTGGACGTGGAACGACAGCTTCAGGGGCCCCGGGGACCGCTGCACGGTATACCGGTATTGCTGAAGGACAATATCAACACAGGGGATAAAATGCATACCAGTGCGGGTTCGCTGGCTTTGGCGGATTCTTTTGCCCAGGAGGATGCCTTCATTGTTACCAGGCTGCGCGAAGCCGGGGCGATTATTATGGGCAAGGCCAACATGACGGAATTCGCCAATTTCATGACGAACGGCATGCCCTCAGGCTTCAGCTCCCGGGGCGGTCAGGTGCTTAACCCTTACAATATCTCCACGCCGACAGGCGGCTCCAGCGCCGGATCTGCAGTGGCGGTTGCCTGCAATTTCTGCGCCGTGTCCGTAGGAACGGAAACCTCGGGCTCGATCCTCAATCCCGGCAACCTTGGATCGGTCATCGGCATCAAACCTACTGTGGGAATGATCAGCCGCTCCGGCATTCTTCCGCTCTCCAATACGCAGGATACCGCCGGACCTATGGCAAGAACTGTCCGCGATGCTGTACTTCTGCTGAATGCCCTGCTTGGACAGGACAACAGCGATGCCTCAATGGGTACGAATACAGGCAGACTGCATGCGGATTATACGGTCTTCCTCGACGCAGACGGCTTGAAGGGTGCGCGCATCGGGATTCCGCGGGATTATTATTTCGAGGAGCTTACAGACGAACAGCTCGCGCTGTTCAATGCCTCAGTGGACAGAATGCGCGAGCTCGGGGCGATCATAATTGATCCGGCAGAGATTACAACTGCACGGGAGATCAGCTATTCCTCTGTGGTGCTGAATGAGTTCAAAACCTCACTTAACGCCTATTTGGCAAAACTGGGCCCGGGCGCTCCCATGCGAACCCTGAAGGATATCATTGATTTCAATCATGCCCATCCGGTAGAAACACTGAAGTTCGGGCAAGCCACCCTGCTGGATGCCGAATATACCACCTCCGGTACCCTCACGGAGCCGCAGTATCTGCGCGACCGTGCGACGGATCTGCGGCTCTGCAAGGAACTGGGTATCGACGCCACTATGCGGGAGCATCAGCTGGATGCCCTCTTATTCCCGGCTGACTTCGGCGCACGAATCACGTCAAGAGCCGGTTACCCGTCTATCGTAGTACCGTCAGGCTACACCTCAGCCGGCGCCCCCTTTGGAGTCACCTTCTCGGCACGGGCCTATGAGGAACCAGTGCTCATCCGGCTGGCTTATGCCTACGAGCAGAATTACAAGGTCCGCAAGGCGCCTTCGCTGCAGAGCTTCATCTAAATTCCCTTAAAGCCCCCTGTAAGCTGTAAGCCGCCTAATCGGCGGCTATGCCCATGTGCCTGTTGCCTTCATGGGACAGGCCCCAGGTGCGTAGTTCATAGCTGCGGATACCCGATAGTACATAGGGGTCCCGCCCGGCAATCTCTGCTGCCTCTTCACGGGAACCGGCGCGGATAATGACCATTCCGCCGGGACTGTCACTGAAGGGACCGCACAGCACCAGCTGTCCGCTGCGCTCCAGCTCCTGCAGATGTCTGACATGCGCCCGGATG
This sequence comes from Paenibacillus sp. IHB B 3415, assembly GCF_000802655.2. NCBI lineage: Bacteria > Bacillati > Bacillota > Bacilli > Caryophanales > Paenibacillaceae > Paenibacillus > Paenibacillus sp. IHB B 3415. The sequence goes on from NZ_JUEI01000064.1 coordinate 45,846, forward strand.
ATATCCATATCTCTGCGGTCCTGTGCAGTCGGGCTCAGCAATATTACATAACAAATATCCTCTTCAGCCTGCTTTTCACTCAATCTGCTCTCCTCCTCATTCGTAATCGCGCTGGCTCTCTTCGTCGGCAATGTTCTGAATCTCCTCTGCATGCATCAGATAGAGCTCATACTCATCTTCAGCGTGCAGCTTCATTGCCCGTTCTTTGGTGAACTTCGCACTGCCTTCCGCAGCATCCTCATCGTAGAACAGCAGAATCCCGTCGCTTTTGCGGAACAGCAGATCATCTCTTGCCCTGAACTGCCAGCTGCCGTCATAGGGTGCATTGCTCACAGCTCCGTAGTAGTCTGCTCCGGCAATAATACGGCGGTATTCATTCTGCTTCTCTTCCTTCCACTTCTCTTCCGGGGCAGCATGGGCTGTAATGATCCCCAGCTTCAGTCCGGGGTATTGCCGTTTCAGCTCAAGCACAACCTCGCAGGCCCATAGATCGACGCCGTATTGGCCGGGAGTGATAACCCACTCCACCCCCTCCTCTATCAGCGGAGCGAGCCGGTTGGCGAGCGCTTTTTTGATATAGGGAATACCCTGATGCTTGCTGTCGTAAATCCCGAGCTCATGCGCACGGTAGCCTGTTACCAGTAAGGTTTTCATGTGCCGCCTCTTTCCTGAACGCTTCATTCCTGTTCCCTGTCAAGTCCACTCTATTATGCATTATATAACATTTCACCAAGCGATACTTCCGGGATTGCTCCACCTAACTTTAAGCTTGCTTTCAGGAGCATCTGATATGTTGTCCTCCAGGACAGTGTTAAACCTAAGCCAAGGCTTCTTATGCCAGCTTTATACAAGGACCGGCGATGAAGTTTAGCCTTACCACACTTTTAGGAGGACAATGGATATGAAAAAACATGTGCCCTATATGCTGGCCGGCAGCCTGCTTGCTGCGATCCTGCTTGCCGGCTGCAGCTCGGATACAGCTCCGGCGGCAGCAACCTCAGGCGATGCTCAGACAGCCCAGACCCAGAGCGGCAGCAAGGCGGCTCAACCGGACGGGACTGCCAGGGCAGGCCAGAACCGGATGGACCGGGCCGGGATGAATATCGGCAAAATCAAGAGCATCAGCGGAAATACCATCACGCTCTACACCGCTGATATGCCGGCACGGCAGCAGAACGGCGGAGAGGGAACTGCGCCGGAAGGCGGGGCAGCGGCTCCCGGCAACGCGGCAGGCGGCGCCCCGGCGGTGGGGCAAGGTACTCCCCCTGAAGGCGGACAGCCCACAGACGGGGGAGGTAAAGACGCTGCGCAGGGCGGCGGACGTCAAGGCGGCGGCATGATGCAGAACTTCTCCGAAGAGACCACCGATATCACAACCGGAAGTGATACCCAGTACGTATCGGTCACCTTCAACAACGGCGCTCAGACGGAGACTGCACTTTCCCTGTCCGATCTGAAAGCCGATGACATCATCCAATATACACTGAAGACGGATACCACCGAGGCTGAGAAAATCACGCTCAGTACAGGCGGCTTCGGCGGTGGTGGAATGGGCGGCGGCGGACGGGGTCAGGGTCAAGGAAAGGCACTGGCAGGCGATGCTGAGGCAAGCGGCACGGCTACCGGCAAGTGACAGTAAGAGCCCGCCTCCAGTAGTCCGGTGACCCGGTGACCCGGTGTTCGGTAATTCCGGAGTCCGTCAGCCATCTCCCGATTCATACGGACTGTATGGCGTCCGTTACCTGGCGGAGAGGCGGCACCCGTCATTCCATTAAATTCTTATCGATAAATAAAAACCGGATGCGCTTCCACAAGAGCGCATCCGGTTTTTATTTATATTTTTTAGAGAAAATGACTAAATCTAAGCAATCTTTGGAAAACTTCATTAACACGGATTCTTAATTTCTGCGGCTGGGGGGTGATCAGATTGCTTGCTACCATTGTATCCTATATACCCGGCTGGGCAATCTTTGGTCAGGCGGGTGTTGCGCTGCTCGTTCCGCTTGTCCTCGGATACCTGTACAAAGCTTTGTACCTGCTGGTAGGGAGCGGGCGGGGGCAGGCTGGCTACGGCACCAAGACCGTTCCCCGGTCACAAGCACAGTCTGCAGCTGGGGCAAAGTCCGGCACACCGGCTTCAATCCCCTTCAGCGGCAACTATACTACCGACCTGCTCGCGGTGAAGAAGGCTATCGGTGCCAACAGTGACCTGCATATCCGGGAATTCACGATCGCGAATGGCGGAGGCCGGGGAGCGCTGATCTACGTAGACGGCATGCAGAATGACAGGATTCTTAATATGCGGATTATGCAGTTCCTGATGTACGAGATACCCGCCGGCCCGGTGTCTTCTGCAGAGATTGCCAACCAGCTGCTGCCCTTCAGCCAGCTTAATGAAGCGGACAGTGTGGAGAGCTTCAATAAATCTGTCCTCTTCGGCCACACGGCCCTGCTGATTGAAGGATTGCCCGGCGGTCTGCTGATTGAGCTGCCCGGAGGAGCCAACCGCACGATTGGGGAGCCGGTCTCTGAGGCTCTGCTGCGCGGGCCTAGACTGGGTTTCTCTGAAGTATTAAGCGAGAACACCTCCATGCTCCGGCGCCAGGGCTTCAGTGACCAGCTCGAGATGAAGACCTACCGGGCAGGCAACACCATTCAGCGGGATATAGTCCTGGCCTATATGAAGGATATCGTCAATCCCGAGCTGCTGGAGGAGGTTACGAACCGCATCCGCAAAATCGATATCGATTTCCTCGCCGAATCCGGCTATATCGAGCAGCTGATTGAAGACAACTATCTCAGCCCCTTCCAGCAGGTCCAGGATACTGAACGGCCGGACAGGGTCATTAGCGCCCTCTTGGAGGGACGGATTGCGATTCTGCTGGACGGAACACCGTTCGCACTGATTGTACCGGTTACCTTCAGTATGCTGCTGCAATCGCCGGAGGATTATTATGAGCGGTGGCTTCCCGGCACACTGCTGCGGCTGCTCCGTTTTGCATCGGCCTTCCTGGCGCTGATGGCCCCGTCCCTGTATATCTCGTTCATCTCCTTTCATCCGGGGCTGATACCGACGGAGCTGGCGATCAGCATCATTAAGACCCGGCAGGGTGTGCCTTTTCCTTCATTAATTGAAGTGCTGATTCTGGAAGTCGCCATCGAGATTCTGCGGGAAGCCGGCATCCGGCTGCCGAAGCCGATCGGCCCGGCCATGGGTATCGTCGGCGGTCTGATCATCGGGGATGCTGCAGTTCAGGCGGGCATCGTCAGCCCTTTTCTGGTCATAGTGGTTGCTGTCACGGCTATCTCGTCTTTCGCTATTCCCATGTACAGTGCGGGAATCACACTCCGGCTGCTGCGCTTCGCCGGCATGCTGTTCGCAGCAGTGCTCGGAATGTACGGCACCATTCTATTCTTCCTGCTAATCTGCTGTCATCTCACCAAGCTCAAAAGCTTCGGTGTACCTTATCTGACGCCGGTATCCCCTTTCCGGCTGAGTGATTGGAAAGATCTGTTCCTGCGTGCTCCGATGGCTCTGATGAAACGCAGACCGGTGATGATGAAAACCAAACAGGATAAACGAAAATCATAACCGCGCCTGCGCGCAAGGAGGAAGAGGACTTAATGTTCGTACGCACCGATGATAAAATCACGGCTACACAAGCGGCCGTTTTCTTGAACAACACTATTCTGGGTGCTGGTATTCTTACATTGCCGCGGAGTGTAAGCCAGACCGTCAGGACCCCGGATTCCTGGCTATCCGTCCTGCTCGGCGGAGCCATTGTTATGCTGGTTGTAACCCTGATGGTGAAGATCAGCCAGCAATTCCCGGGCAAAACCGTATTCCAATATGCCGGACTGATTACCGGCCGGGTGATCGGCGGAGCACTATGCCTGCTTCTGATTCTCTATTTCATCGTTATTGCCGGCTTTGAGATCCGCACGCTGGCCGAGGTCACCTTGTTTTTTCTGCTGGAGGGAACCCCCATCTGGGCAGTCATCCTTCCTTTTCTCTGGCTCAGCACCTATCTGGTCTACGGAGGCATTAACTCTATTGCCCGGGCCTTTACGATTGTGTTCCCGATTAGCATTATGATACTGCTCATTTCCTTTATACTCAGCGTACGGCTGTTTGATATCAACCATCTGCGTCCCGTACTGGGCAACGGATTGCCTCCTGTATTCGCAGGGTTGAAATCCACTGTGCTCGTATTCACCGGTATAGAAGTTACGATGACACTTGTAGCATTCATGGAGAAGCCCAAACTGGCGGTCAAAGCCCTGCTTGGAGGCCTCGCGGTCTCGCTGGGGCTCTATTTCCTGACCGTGGTCATGGTTATCGGGGGCATTTCCGTTAATTCCGCCATCACCAGTACCTGGCCTACCATCGATCTGATGCGCAGCTTCGAGGTGCCCGGTTTTTTCTTCGAGCGTATGGAATTCCCGTTCATGGTCATCTGGCTGATGCAGATGTTCTGCAACTTCAGCAGCTTCTTTTTCCAGTCCACGCTTGGCCTTTCACAGATCTTCAAGATTAAGGTTCATCCGATTATTTATGCTATGGTTCCCGTTCTGTTCCTATCGGCGATGCTGCCCAAATCCATGACCGACCTGTTCGCACTCGGGGATGCCATCGGCAAAATGGGGATTGTTCTGTTCCTGCTGCTGCCTGTACTGCTCTCGGTTATCTGGCTCATCCGTGTGAAGGGGCTGAAGCAGCATGTGTAGACGGAGATTCTTCCTTATGCTGTGCTGTCTGATGCTTCTCGCCACTCAGACCTCCTGCTGGAGCAGCAAGGAGATTGAAGATCTGGCGTTATATTCCGGCCTGGCGCTGGATACCGGGGAGCCCACCGTGACGGAGCAGGCGCTGGAGGATCAGGGGGCGACTTATCCCAAACGGAATACAATCACAGCCACCATACAGCTCGTTCCGGCAAATTCCGTAGGAGGGACAGGTCGTCAGAGCAGCAGTAGTAGTAGTAGCAGTGATGCTCCCTATCTGAATGTAACGGGCACAGGAGATTCTTTGCTGGAAATATTCCGCCAGTACTCGCTCCGCCTGGACCGGCCGATTATCGGGCATCACCTTAAGGTTATTGTGGTCACGACCGAGCTGCTTAAGCAGCAGAAAATAAATCAGTTAATGGACTTTGTGCTTCGTGATAATGACATCCGCCCCAGTACGATGGTGTTCTTAAGTCAAGGCCAGGCAGTGGAGACGCTGGTTTCCAAACAAAAAAATCAAATTCCCTCATTTCATATCAGGGATATGATTCATAATCAGAGACGGACAAGCAAGGTGCTGGACCCGGTCATTTTATCCAAAATGGATGCCCTGATGTATTCCAAACGAAGCTTTGCGCTGCAGAACCTGGTGACAGCCAATGGCGAAGTAGAATTCTCGGGTGCCGGTATTATTAAAGGAGATACAGGTTACTGGGTAGGAATGCTGAATCAGGAGGATACCGAATGTCTGTCCTGGCTCACCAACGAGGGCAAGACCGGGGTCATCAAAACCTACGACTGGAACAATCAGCCGATGACCTATGAAATGAAGGCCATGAAAAGTAAAATCACTGCCAACACCGACGGCGGCAATCTGGCCTTTGACGTTAAAGTCACAACGGAAGGAAGGCTCAGCGAAACCTGGAACGCCGAGGAATACCCTTCCGCCACACAGCACGCACAAAAAGCAGAAAAGCTGTTCAGGGAAAAGCTGGAGCAAATGATGCAGGCGCTGATGCAGAAGCTGCAGTCCGACTACAAGGCCGATGTCGCCGGATTCGGTGAAAGGCTCAGTATCCAAAAGCCGGCATTATGGAGAAAGTCAGAGGATCACTGGGATGATGTATTCAGCCGGACCCCCATTCATATTAATGTTGAGCTGAAGATTACGGAATTCGGCTCCTTTACCGATTAAGATGGCAAAAACGCCCCCCCCCCCAGGCTCAGTATCCAAAAGCCGGCATTATGGAGAAAGTCAGAGGATCACTGGGATGATGTATTCAGCCGGACCCCCATTCATATTAATGTTGAGCTGAAGATTACGGAATTCGGCTCCTTTACCGATTAAGATGGCAAAAACGCCGCCGCCCTAAGCGCACGGGCGGCGGCGTTGCAATATGCATTCTTGAATTTACTGTTTATCCGACAGAATCATTACTCCGCGGCCCGGAACTACAGTGGAACCGCTGCATTTCTTGCCTGTCAGCAGATCTGTCCGCTCGCCGGTGCCGATATCTGCACTAAGCTCCTCTGCGGAATGATTCAGCAGGAACAGGTAGGATACGCCTTCCTTCACCCGCTGAACGGATTCTATGCCTTCCGGCGCGCTCACCAGCGGGGCAATGCCGTTCTCTGCGCTCACCGTAGCCAGGAATGCGCGCAGGAATGCAGCATCGGGACTGGTGGCTACATAATAGGCTTTGCCTTCGCCGAAGCGGTTCACCGTCAGTGCCGGCATCCCCTTATAGAAGTCAGTGCCGTACTGTGCAAGCACTTCCGCACCCTCGGAATGAATCAGATCGCAGAGCAGACCACAGGAATAGGAACGGTTAAGCTGACCCCATTCCTGGTTCATCACGATTTCATTGCGCATATCCGGCAGCAGGGCATCAATCTCTTCTGCCCAGATACCCAGAACCTTGCGCAGCTCGCCAGGGTAGCCTCCAACGGTAACCAGATCGTTCTCGTTAACGATACCGCTGAAATAGGTTGTAATGAACGTTCCGCCCGCTTGAACGAAAGCTTCAACCTTCGCCGCAAATCCCGGCTTGATCATATACAGGACCGGTGCAATTACAACCTTGTACTTCGTTAAGTCCTCTTCTACGCCAATCATATCCGCTTCAATATTCTGCTGATACAGTGCATCATAATAGCTGTGAATTTCCTTCACATAATCCAGTGCCACGGTCGGGCCGCTGGAGAGATCAAGCGCCCAGCGGTTCTCCCAGTCATAAATAATCCCGATCTGTGCTGCACTGCGTGCATCCAGCAGCTCATCGCCCAGCTGCTCCAGCTCCCGGCCAAGCTCGGCACATTCACGGAATACCCGGGTATGCTCATGTCCCACATGCTCAATGACCGCACCGTGATACTTCTCGCACGCACCGATAGACCGGCGCAGCTGGAAGAACAGCACCGTGTCCGCGCCGCGCGCCACCGCCTGATAGCTCCACAGGCGCATCACGCCCGGACGCCTCACGGAATTGTAAGGCATCCAGTTCTGCTGGCTTGGCGTCTGCTCCATCAGCATGAACGGCTGGCCGTTCTTCAGCCCGCGCATAAGGTCATGCGTCATAGCTGTATGGCTGACCGGTGTATCCAGCGCCGGATAGTTGTCCCAGGAGATAACATCCATATATTTGGCCCATTCGAAATAGTCCAGCTCCGGATAGAAGCCCATCAGGTTAGTCGTAATGGGAATATTCTTGCTGTGTTCCCTGATTGCCGCATGCTCAAGCTTATAGCACTCCAGCAGGCTGTGGGACATGAATCTGCGGTAATCCAGCGAAATCCCCTGGAAGTTGGTCCGGTTGCCGTTCCACTCTTCACTGAGCTCGTTCGGGACTACAATCTCTTCCCAGTCATAGAAGGTATGGCCCCAGAACCGGGTATTCCAGGCTTTGTTCAGCGCATCAAGCGATCCGTAACGCTCCTTCAGCCAGATGCGGAAGGCCGCTTCAGACTGCTCGGAATAATCATATCCGCCGTATTCATTGGAGATATGCCAGATCAGCAGCGCCGGATGATCCTTGTAGCGTTCCGCCAGCCTGCCGGCCAGCCGTGCAGCATATCCGCGGTACACCGGGCTGTTCGGATTGGAGTTGTGGCGTCCGCCGAATTTGCGCTTTCTGCCCTGGACATCCACCCGTGTAACCTCAGGATAGCGGTGGGCCATCCAGGCCGGATGCGCACCGGTCGCGGTAGCCAGGCACACATAGGTTCCATTCTTATATAGACGGTCGATTAATGCATCCAGACCGCTGAAATCGTACGTATCCTCAGACGGCTGAAGCGTTGCCCAGTTGAACACATTAATCGTAGCAACATCGATTCCGGCAAGCTTGAACATCCGTTCATCCTCTGCCCATACCGGGGCATCCCACTGCTCAGGGTTATAATCTCCACCATACCAAACCTTGGGTAATTTCTCGTTGATCACATTTCGCACATCCTTTATAGTATAAGTATATTCTTATTCTAATCACTAATCTTACCGCTTTAAATATAAAATAAAAAACAACACATATAATAATATGGAACAACAGGAGTTGACATTTATGCTAGAAGGTACCGTGCGCAGAATCGTGTTCGCCCAGGAGAGCGGGCAGCAGCTTCCGATCACCCTGGATAGTATGGGCTATAATCCCGATCAGGAGAAAGTCTCCCGCCCCCAAGGCTATCATACCTACCACTGGCTGCAAACCGCGTACGGTGAAGGCATCATTCATTTCGACAACAAAAAAATAACACTCGCCGAAGGCAGCGGCATTCTCCTTATGCCAGGTATGCCGCACGGCTATGAATCCCTCTCTTCCGAGGTATGGTGCACCTATTATCTCACCTTCGGCGGGACTTCAGCCCGGCATATTCTGGATTCGCTCGCGATGAATACCAATCTCCTCTACCGCTGGGAGAATGAATCGCCGCTCCGCCATATGCTGAAGGAAATGCTGGACCGCCATGACACTTCCGGAGACATGTTCAACCTGGGTGAATCGACCGACGCCTACCGTTTCCTGCTGACGCTGAACAAGTACGGGCAGCTGCACAATAACACAGCGATCTCCCGCAATGTGGACAAGCTGCAGCCGCTGCTGAAATGGATGGACAGCCACTACGGCGATCCGGAGGTCGGTCTCTATGATCTCGCGGCCCAGCTAGATGTATCGGGGCGTTATCTGAACAGCCTGTTTCTGCAGACGTTCGGCCTCTCCCCTTATGCCTATTTCGTCCGGCTGCGTATCCGCAAGAGCAAGGAACTGCTTGTCACAAAGCCCGCTCTTACGGTAAAAGCGATCTCACAGCGCGTCGGCTTCCGCGATGTCAGCCACTTCGTGGCTACTTTCCGCAAGCAGTCGGCGATTACGCCGGAGCAGTTCAGGAAGCTGCATTAATTCTCCCGCCCAATCCGGGACAAGCACTTTGGTTATATGATTTATCTGGCCTGATTTCGGTACCGCATCCCTTCCAGACTGACAGCCCCCAGATTTTCAGTTTCTCCTTACTCTCATAGCGAAAAAAGCTTCTGTCCGGCTTTATACGTCCACGTATCTCCGGCTTCGTCGTATGTCCAGTTCTCTATCTTCCCCATATCCCGCGTCGCAAGTTCAAGTTCAGTGATAGTTGTATTCTGTACAATTAAAAACAGCGAAAAGGTATGCTTGTCTCTTATAACTGTAGTCTGTACAACTATATTTGCCCGATTGGTGAAAATGAAGGTTCAAATGGCCGTTTAATTGTACGAAATACAACTAAACGGATAATCGGTTGTAAATCAGACGATTTAGTTGTACGAAGTGCAATTAAGCATATCTCACCCCATACCGTAATCGGGTCACTGTAAACGATTGGGCGGGACGAATAGGTGCGCCGGGTATAGGCGTAGATGATGACTTTGGTGAGCCTTTCAGGAGGGTAGCTGTCGCGGCCGCCACCGGGAATAGGCAACGTCAAAGAGGGTGTCGTTCAGCCGGTTGACGGCTGCACTCACTATACGAACGAGGTGGTTCAAAGGTGAGTCCCCTGAAAGCTTTCCGTAGGAAAGCTCATTTCGAAAGCATTCGCAGGCTCCGGATTGTCTCCGCTAAGTGAAATGAAAAAAAATCTGGAGAGCACAGCGCCCCAAACAACGGTCCGTTCGCACAGCGTCCATCCAAGTGCTCACGTTGATCCTGCTTAAAAACAGAGGGCTATCCCAAGCAGCCAATATATGGCTTTTGGGACAGCCCCAAGAAAGATAAAGGAACACCTTGCCCACAATCTCCAGAAGGATGGACCAGGTACATGCGGTATGCTTCGTCTGTCACTTAACAGCTCTGCCGCTGTCCGCCGTCATATCTGCCCCGCTCACCGCTTCAGGCAGCCCTGCCTTAAGCTCTTCTATAAACTCGCGGAAGGCGCTCGTCATATAGAGGTCGCGCCGCCGGATGAACACTGTCGGAACCTCCGCATACTTCTCCGGGAACGGATAAATCCGGATTCCTTCCGTTACATTCATCCGGGTGAAATAGGATAAAGGCAGAACCGCATAGCCAATTCCCGCTTTCACGCAGCCGAGGAGTCCCTCCATCGTCCCGAATTCCATCACCTTGCCCAGTCGGCCGCCCTCTTCGGCGAGCCATTTCTCCAGCCTACTCCGGTACAGGCACTCTGAATTCAGCATCAGCAGTGTCTTGTCATGTACGGAGCGGATGCCCTGATACTCCATCGTATCCGGAATCACAAGGCCGATCCGCTCATGGATGAGCAGCTCCTGGACAATCTCCGGATGCTCCACCGGGCCGTCCAGAAAGGCTCCGTGCACGGTATGCTGCAGGACAGAATCAATAAGCTCCCCCGCCCGTCCAACCTGCAGATGAACTTCAACATCAGGGTAACAGACCCGGTAAGCGGACAGAATGGCAGGCAGCCGGACGGCAGCCGTCGTATCCGAGCCGACCGTAATCGAGCCTTTGGGAACCGGCGAATCCAGAACCGCCTGTTTGGCTTCGTCCAGTAGCTTAAGAATCCTGACCGTATATTCCATGAACGTCTGTCCCGCTGAAGTCAGCGTGATCCCCCGGCTATGCCGGTAAAAGAGCGGAGTCTTCAGCTCCTGCTCCAATTGCTGAATTCTGGCCGTCACATTCGACTGCACATAGTTCAGGCTTTGGGCTGCTTTAGAGATACTACCTTCTTCAGCAACCGCTTGAAATACTTTAAGAAGACCCATATCCATACCGCATCTCTCCCCCGGATCACCCATCAGCCGCAGTGATGGCCACCATCATTTCCCTTCATTATACATGATCTGCTGCGCAGATTATGATGGAAATATAAAAGAAACATGCTGCCTCAGCCGAATGGCACACACGAATAAGGAGTGATAACCATGGGAAATAAACAATGGAATTTCAAGGTCCCCGGTAACCCGGAGGGTAAAGAAATAGTTATAGCTTCGGATCAAATCACAACGGTCTATGATCTGCTGGACATGCTCCGGCAAGAAGAACCTCAGACTCCGCAGAAGGACCAGCCTGAGGGATTGAATCCTCCACAACCCAGAGCCGCGGTCATTCCCTTCATCTCGCGCATGCTGGATAAGAGACGTCATCCTTCCGCCTGAGTATCAGCTCCCCGCCAAGCTTCAGCCTTCAGTCTCCAGAATCCCTACACCATACGCCGCAAGCTCTACCGGGCCAGTCATCAGGGTACCGGTAAGAGCGCTGCGGTAAAGCTTGTCTAGCCCTACCGTCTGAGACGTCCGGCTGAGATTCAGCAGAAACAGCAGCTCTCCCTTGTCTCCTGCACGTGTGAAGGCCTGCACGCCGTCCGGCAATTGGGGGAACAGGGTAAGTCCCGCATCCTGAGCGATATCCCCCAGAAGCTTCAACCAGTATTTCTCCTCGGCATGAGTGCCGATATAATATACCCTGCCCGCCCCGAAGCGGTTCACTGTTACCGCAGGAGCACCGGCAAAGAAATCATCTGCATACCAGGCGATAGGCTCGGCCCCCTCCGGCCGCAGAATGTCGCACCACTGGCTGCATTCATACCGGGTTCCGTCAGAGCCGCGAAGCAAGTGGACCTCGCCTCCGACCGGATCGTATTCCTCCACCGTTACGCCCGCCGCCCGGGAGTACAGTCCCGGCAGCGGCTGCATTACACAGATGTTGTTCATATTCTTCACACCACTGCGGCTGGTAAGGATTACTGTTCCGCCTCCGGCCGCAAAGTCCTCCAGCAGTGCCGCAGCTGCTTCATCATGCAGATACAGGCTTGGGGCAATCACCAGCTTGTATCCCTCCAGGGGCTGCCGCCAGCCGATGACATCACAGCCGATGCCAAGCCTGGTCAGTGCCCGGTGGTACTGCTTGATATTCTCATAGTAGTCCAGCCCTTCCGCCTGGGGCTGAATCCGCAGCGCCGCCATCTGCTCATGCGAATACAGGATAGCCGCCTGGCTAATAACGCGGCTCCCCTCCAGCAGCGGAGCCAGTTGGTTCACTTCACCGCACAATTGGGCAAATTCAGCAAATCTCCGCCCGGGCACATTGCTGTGGTCGATCAGCCCGTGCCAGAACTGTTCCGCCCCGGCAGCTGCGCTTCTCCAGCGGAAATGCACCACAGTATCCGCCCCTCTGGCAATCGCCTGCCAGCTATAGGCGCGGATAAGCCCGGGATAAGGCGTCCGCCACATCGGGAACCAGCAGCCCGGCGGGCCGCTGAGCTGCTCCATGATCCAGAAATTGCGGCGTTTGATGCCTTTATGCACAGACACTTTATACATAGAGTATATCTCAGCCAGCCGCCTGTTTACCGGATAACCAAAAGAACGCCCCCGCCTCACCTCATATGCTGAGATAGACTGGAGCGTCCTGACAAATCCACTTTATCCGGTTTAGGTCCCTAGAAGGACTCTCTGTTTAGCATTACATTAGAATGATTTGCTTGCAGGTACTGGTTATTTCTTCAGCTTGTCCCAACCCGCCTGCATGCCTTTTTCCCAGCCGGCTTCATCCACTTTGCCCGCGATCAGCTCTTGGATGCTGCTCGCGAATTCTTGAGTTACACCATCAGGGAATTTCGAAGCCTGCAAACCGTAAACTTTGCCTTCTTGAACATAGTTCCATACATCTGCACCCAGAAGACCGATATCTTCAGGTGTTGCTGCAATGGTGGACAGCGCAGGGATGAACTTCCATTTTTTCACGATGTACTCTTTACCCATGTCAGAAGTTACAAGCCAGTTCAGGAAAGTCTTAGCTTCTTCCTTGGATGCGGAATCCTTGTTAACGACCAGGTTAGCCGGTACGCCTACAGACAGCTTATCGTTCATCGCAGCGTCATCGTTGATTGGCATAGGGAACATACCGATGTTCATGTCAGGAGTGATGTTGTCAACCAGAGTCTGTGCCCAGTTACCTTCCTGCATCATAGCGGTTTCGCCATTGGCGAACATAGCCAGGTGAGTGTTGGCATCTGTAGTCAGAGGATTCTTCTGGCCGTATTTCACAGTCAGGTTGAGCAGGTTGCTCCAATCCTTGAATTTCTCGTTGCCCACGATGGTGGCAGTTCCGGCATTCAGGCCGCTGATGAATTCATCTACATTATCCTGCTGTGCAAAAGCTACGCTGATGCCCTGGATCCCCAGCAGCCACCATTCCTGGTATGCATTGCCGAAAGGAATAACGTCGATCGCCTGCAGCTTTTTAGCCGCTTCTTCCAGCTCAGTGATCGTTTTTGGCGTTTCAGTGATACCGGCTTTAGCGAACAGATCCTTGTTGTATACATAACCGATACCTTCAAGGTTCATTGGCATACCGTATGTTTTGCCGTCTTTCGTCATAGGCTCAGCTGCCAAAGGAATCAGATCCTTCACCCAAGGCTGATCGGACAGATCCTCGAGCTTGTCGCCCCATAGTTCCATTTCAGCATAACCGCCGTTGGAGAAAATATCAGGAGCATCGCCGGAAGCGAATTTAGTTTTCAGGGCTGCAGCATAGTCTGCGCCGCCGCCGACAGTCTGGATGTCCAGCTTGATGTTAGGGTATTCTTTCTCGAATTCAACCTTAAGCTCGTTAAGGCCTTCTACGATTTCGGTTTTGAACTGGAAGACCTTAACCGTTTTCACTTCGCCGGAGTTGCCAGCGCTTCCATTTGATGCACTATTTGAAGCGGTATTGTTATTACCGCCGCATGCTGCAAGCACGACAGACATCAGCATGACGCTGGACAGCATCACTGCAGAGCGTTTTTTCATCATTTTTATTTCCCCCTTGAATAATTTAACTGCTTAATATGTGGAACGGGAGCCCGGTGAATTAACCCTTCACCGAGCCAGCCGCTATTCCCTCAACAATGTAACGCTGCATGAACAGATAGAAAATCACAATGGGAGCAACCCCGATAGTCAGTGCCGGAAGAGCCATATCCCACTGCTTCGTATACTGCCCGAAGAACGAGAAGGTCGCCAGCGGAATGGTCCGCAGTTCAGGTGCCTGAAGAATCAGCGATGGAAGCAGATAGTCATTCCAGATGCCTAGCGCATTCAGCACGATAATCGTCATCAGCATCGGCTTCAGCAGCGGAAGCACAATCCGGAAGAAGGCCGAGATCGGATTACAGCCATCCACGGTTGCCGCTTCTTCAATTTCCAGCGGCACGGACTTGATGAAGCCGTGGAACAGGAAGATCGCCATCGGAATACTTAGTCCCAGATTAGAGATAATCAGACCCGTGAAGGAGTTGTTCACATGCAGAATGTTAACAACCTTCAGGATCGGAATCATGATGGTCTGGAACGGAACGACCATAGCGGCTACGAACAGCAGCAGCAGAACCTGGTTGAACCGGTTGTTGGCACGCACCATGCGGTAAGCCGCCATTGCGCTGAACAGCGAGATCAGCACCACACTGATGATTGTAACAATCAGCGAGTTGCGGAAGGCCTCGGAGAACCGGGCCAGCTTCCAGGCATTAGTATAGTTCGACCACATGAAGGTCTGCGGCCAGCTGGCCGCATCGCTCAGGATCTCACCGAAGGATTTCACCGAGTTCGCCAGCAGGAAATAGAAAGGAGAGAGGAACAGAAGCGCCAGAAGAATCATAATCACTTCAATTCCGATATTCCATCTGCCTTTTGATTTAGCATTCATTTAAGCTTCTACCTCCTTGCTCTTCGTTACACGGACCTGAATCACTGTGATCAGTGCGACAATCACGAAGAATAACAACGCTTTTGCCGTACCCAGACCGTAACGGTTGTTCAGGAAGGCTTCATTGTAGATATTCATAGCAACGGATTCCGTCGATTTGAACGGCCCGCCTTTGGTCAGCGACAGGTTCAGGTCGAACATTTTGAAGGACCAGGAAATCGCCAGGAACAAGCCGATCGTCACCGCAGGCATAATCAGTGGCACGATAATGTTGCGAAGCACCTGCATCCGGGATGCGCCGTCAATCTCGGCAGCTTCGAGCACTTCTTTGGACACGTTGCTGAGCGAAGCGATGTAGATCACCATCAGATAACCGGAGGACTGCCAGACAAACACCATAACGATTGCCCAGAAGCCGGTTGTTGCGTCACCGAGCCAAGGAAGGTTGAAGAAGGACCAGCCTGTCATATCCCCCATGGTGGCGAAGCCTTTGATGAAGATGAACTGCCATATGAAACCAAGCAGCAATCCCCCGATCACATTCGGCATGAAGAAAATGGTCCGGAGCATATTGCGTGTTTTTAGAGGTTTGGTCAGCAGATAGGCCAGGAAAAAGCCCACAACATTGGTCAATACCACTCCAAGGACCGTGAATCTCACGGTGAACCAGAAGGATGACCAGAAATCGGGATCATTGGTAAAAATCATTTTAAAGTTCTCAAAGCCGACCCAGCTAACATTACCCGATACGCCGTTCCAGTCTGTGAAGGAGTAGTACATCCCCATCAGGAAAGGAATAATTGTGATCAAGGTAAAAAACAATAATGCCGGGCCAACGAAAAATACCTGTTGACCTAATTGGGACAACTTATTGCCGCGCATTTAATGGTCCCCCTTTCTTTTACTCACTCACTTGTTTATGATCTAAACATATTATCTGTTTTTTGCAGAGCACCTTACACCTACGCAAGTGATCTTTAAGGTGTAAAATATTGATCGGATGTGACTAGCACCTCATGAAATGGAACAGTATCCGCACGAAACTGATCGTTTTTCTACTCCTGCCTACATTAATCTGTATTATGGCTACTATGTTCGTCAGCTATTCCTATACGACCAACTCCCTGAGAACCCGGGCGGTCGATGAGAATAAGAATCTGCTCTATCAGGGCTACAAGAACATTAACAGTCTGATCGGGGAGATCAACCGCCTGTCGCTAAGTGTGTACTCAGACTCGGAATTCTACCGGCTGCTGGAAGCGGGGCACGACGATCTGTCCTCCGATATCGCAATTTACAACTCACTCAGTTACATTTCCACCTCGCTGCCCAATATCTCACAGGTGTACTTATACGGTGTCAAAGACGGTAAATCTACACTGATTACCGATAATACAACGCCCAAGCGCTGGCTGGAAAACCTGCCATACCAGGAGTCCAATATTACAGGAGCCTCTCCGGTTGAGGTACAGAGTACCCATACCAGCAACGCCTACGGGCTAAAGCTGCCGTTAACGCAGTTCGTGCCGGAGCCTGTTTTTACGATGCACCGCAGAATTGAGCGTATTCCTTCCTCTGAAGCACTCGGCTATCTCTCGATTGATGTCAAGCTGGCAGCTCTTGGTGATATAGTAGACCAGCTGTACGACCAGGATCAGGAAACCATCTATCTGGTAGACAGCGCCGGAAGACTGGTGTACGGGCCTGACGCCGGCACTTTCGGCAAACCGCTGGATGCTGCGTGGTACAATAAGCAAATAGCTGACAGCACGGGGATCCAAGGGTATTTTGAGCAGGACAACTCTGTGTTCATATATCAAAAAGTCGAAAGCATCGGCCTCAGCTGGACGCTTGTCAAGCAGATCCCTGTCTCCTATCTGTTCCGCGAAGCCAAAGAGGCTGCCGGCATCAACCTGCTGCTGCTCTTCGTGCTGATGACCATGATCATCGCGCTGACGATTCTCATCTCCTTCCGGATAACGGCCCCCATCAAGCAGCTGACCCGGTACATGAATCAGGTCCAGACCGGTAACCTGGAGATTGATATCCGCCCGGCGGGAAAAGATGAGATCGGTGTAGTCACGGAGCATTTCCGCAGTATGATGGACACGATCAATAATCTGATTCTGCGGGAGTACAGGCTGGAGCTGTCGAACAAAACCAATGAGCTGAGGGCGCTGCAGTCGCAGATTAACCCGCATTTCCTGAACAACACGCTTCAGATCATCGGCACGCTCGCCCTCGAGCTGAAGGTGCCGCAAATCTACGGCCTGCTCTCGGCACTGGCCAAGATGATGCGCTACAGCATGTACAATGATGAGAAGATTGTGACGATACAGAATGAGTTGGATCATGTCAAAGCCTATATTGAGCTGCAAAAGGAACGTTTTGAAAATAAGTTCAGTTTCCGCTACGATATGGAAGACTCCTTGCTGCACGCGCTGATGCCCAAAATGATCCTGCAGCCGATTGTGGAGAATTACTTCAAGCATGGGTTCAACCTCGCCCGTACAGACGGATTCATTGAGATTACAGCAGCCAGACTCAGCCCCAGCCGGATGGAAATCAGTATCCGGAACAACGGCCTCTCGATTCCGGCCGCAAGGCTGGAGACGCTGCGTAAGGAACTGCAGCAGCCAAGGGCTGTTGAAGAGCTCGACATGCTCAAGAATTCCGGTCAGGACAGCTATAGCAGACGTGATGCTCCCGGTGCGGGAATCGGCCTTGGGAATGTGCTGGCCAGGCTGCGGCTGGTTTGCGGGGATGATGCCTCGCTGACGGTGGATAATCTGCAGGCAGGCGGGGTCATCATCCAGCTTCAAATCGATATATTAGTGGAGAGTGAACGGATATGAAGGCGCTTATTGTGGATGACGAGGCAAGAGTCCGGAAGGCCGTCCGGCTGCTGGTGGACTGGGATGCGCATCAGATTGATGAGATTCTGGAAGCAGGGAACGGCAATGAAGCCATCGGGCTGATCCGCAAGGAGAAGCCGGCGCTGGTGATTATGGATATGATGATGGAGTCAGGCAGCGGCGTTGAGCTGATGACCTGGGTGGATGAATTCGCAGGCAACACCAAATTCATTGTTGTCAGCGGGCATGATGATTTCGACTTCGTGCGCCAGACCGTCCGCCACGGCGGCATTGACTATATTCTGAAGCCGATTGAAGCAGATATGATTAACACTGCGGTATCCAAGGCGGTAGCCGCCTGGCGCTCTGAAGAAGAGGAGCGCAGCCACCGTCAGCTCCAGAGCCTCCGGCTGAATGAGATCAAGCCGATCTACGGGGAGAAGCTGCTCTCCGCGCTGATTGATGATAAGGTCAATGCCGAGGCCTCGCTGCGCAGGCTGACCGGTGATGGAATCATTCCGCAGAGTGTCCAGGCTGCACGGCTGATCCTTCTGCAGACGGACAGCGGCAACAATCCGCTGCTCAAACGGTTCGGGGGCGACAGTGAGCTGATGTACTACGCCATCGTTAACATCTGCAATGAATTCCTGCAGCTGCAGCGTAAGGGCATTGCCTTCCGGTATTGGGGCGGGCCGCCGGAGATTGCCATCATTCTCTGGGATCTGGAGGAGTCTGTTGTCGAGCTGATCAGCCGGATTAATCTGGGGATCTACCGTACCCTGCAGTTCCGCATGCATTTCGGAATCAGCACCGCAGGCGCGTTCCCGGGACAGCTGCCGGCACAGCGTACAGAAGCCGCCGAAGCCCTGCTGCGGCGGAACCTGTTACGGCATGAGGATTATTGCCATTTCTCCCCGGGTGCGGCAGCCGGCGGCATGGCGGCAGACAGCCGGGAATCCGGCAACACGGAGACGGAGGCACCGCTGAACTTCGCTGATGTCCAGGAGGACTGGCGGATGGCAGTCATCAGCGGAACAGCTGAAGCCCTATCCGCTGCCGCGCAGCACTGGACCCACGAGCTCAGCCGCCGGGGTGTCGTTACCCCGCAAATGCTGAATTCGTGGAAGGCAGATGCTCTCCTGTTCCGTTCGCGGCTGGTCCGGGAAGCGCTGGGGACCCAGTCGGACAGTGTGCTGGCCGAGCTTGAGCAGGCTGATCTGCTGAGTCCTTCACCGCCGCCAAGCGGTTATTCCTTCTCCCTGTTCGCCTGGCGTGACTGGTCCTTTGCGCTGATGCAGCAGCTGTCCCAGACGCTCTCGGCCAGACAAATGAAAGAGCGGAACCCGATGACGGAAATCGTTAAATATATCGAGCAGAATTACCCGTCTGACCTCTCCCTGCAGGAGGTTGCCGGCAAATTCTATGTCAGCCGCGAGTATATCTCACGCAAATTCAAACAGGAATACGGCATCAACTTCTCCGACTACATCGGCAGTGTCCGCATTGAGAAGGCCAAGCTGCTGATGCAGAATCCCAACCTGAAGCTGGCGCAGATCTCGGAGATGGTCGGCTTCCACGACGTCAAATATTTCAGCAAAGTGTTCAAGAAGCAGGTCGGCTGCTCACCGAAGGATTTCCGGGGGCAGGCGGAGCATTAGCTCATTGAAGACATTATCCATTTCCGCTTCTATTTTTTACCCGGCTCGGAGCTTTAAATTGGCCGATGGTCTATACCCGAATGACCAAAAGTGCATATCATGGTTCTGAAAGATGATATTGCGAAGGGGGTAAGGCGATGAGCGGTTGCGGAAATGTCGGTGGACTTTTTACTTCTACCACTACAATCTTAGTCCTTTATATTCTGCTGGTGATCATTCTCAAAACATTCTAACCAATCAGAACAAAATCACCCTAACGGGTGAATAACGTTCTAGCCAGCGGTTAT
>NZ_JUEI01000065.1:0-66431 GCF_000802655.2 Paenibacillus sp. IHB B 3415
TGCCGAGGCGCTGCTGCGGCAGCCCAACAACAGCCTCGGCCTGCACTACCTGATCGCGCTGCAGCGGCTCGGCAGCGCGATCAGGCCCTTCACCGTGCCGCGGACCGGCGCGGGCTTTCACGACCCGCTGCAGGGCGGGTCGTCCATTGCCAGTGCGACAGCAATCCGCAGGCTGCTGCGGGAAGGCGGCTCTCCGGCGGCATACATGCCGGAGTATAGCGTGTCCATCCTGGAGAGAGAGCATGCAGCGGGCCGGGGGCCGGTTACGCTAGAGGACTTCCGGACTCCGCTGCGCCACGTGCTCTCCACACACTCAGCCGCCGAGCTGCGAACGGTGCAGGATATGAATGAAGGGCTGGAGAACCGGATACTCCGCATCCTTCCCCAGCTCGGCAGGTTCACGGTCGCCGGTCTTCTGCAGGAGCTGAAGAGCAGACGCTACACCCATACACGGCTGCAGCGTCTGCTGCTTCATACCTTGCTGAATCACAGCAAAGAAGAAATGACCCCGGCCGCACTGGCCCAGGGTCCGGGTTATATCCGGGTTCTCGGCTTCCGGGAGAGCGGCCGCAGGCTGCTGAAGCAAATGAAGCAGCGCGCGGCACTTCCCGTGGTCACAAGCCCTGCGCGCTTCTCGCATCCCATGCTGGAGCAGGATCTGCAGGCGGCAGCTGTGTTCGCCGCTGCCTATGCCGATCCTGTACGAAATGATCTGTACAGCGATTACCTGGAGCCGCCGGTCAGGATTTGATGACCGGCTGTTCTTCCATGTATTTCAGCGCGTCCGACAGAGTCGATACCGGAATCAGCTTCATGTCTGTGCCGATCTGGTCAGCTTTCGCCTTGGCTTCTTCATAGTTTTTGACCGGAACGAAGAAGAATTCGGCACCTTTGCGGTCAGCAGCCACAATCTTATGCTTCACTCCGCCGATCGCTCCCACATTTCCCTCAGCATCAATTGTACCTGTACCTGCTACCCGGTGGCCCTTGGTCAAATCCCCCGGAGTGAGCCGGTTATAGATTTCCATGGTGAACATCAGTCCTGCGGAAGGTCCTCCTACATTCGTATCCACAAAACTGACGCCTTTCCCCTCTTCCTTAGGCTGTACCTTCTGAACGGCTCCGATAACAACTCCGAAGCCCGGCCGGCCGGCCGAGGTTTCTTTATCCTTAACCTCCACCAGCTTCACCTGCTCGGAAATTTCCTTGCCTTCACGCTGCAGGACTACCTCAACGGTATCGCCGATTTTGTATGCGGACAGCAAGGCGGACAGAGCCGCCGGATCGGCTGCGTGCTGTCCTTTTACACTGATAATCTTGTCGCCCGGCTTAAACTGGCCCTGATTGGTTGCGTCCGGCACCGAGAACACGTACAAATAATCCACAATATCCTCATACGGCACTTTGGCAGCATGATAAGCGGCCTGTACAGCATACGACTGTGAACTGTTCATATAAAAGACCTGCTCAGCCGCGTATTCCTGCTCGGTCTTATCCTGCAGGCGGGTCTCTTTCAGGACAACCTCTGCATTCGAGTTAAATACGGAGGCGACCAGAAGAGCCACATTGGCATAACTGGCAGATACGGTAGTCATCATGAACGTGCCCTGCTCCTCGGGATCAGCATTCTCCACCTTGATCATCGGCGCTACCTCGGAGGCGCTTCCCGGCTGATACACAATATACGGAGTATTCATAAAGACAGCAACATAGAGAATGACCACAAATGTAAATAAGTAGGCTGTGGCGCGGATACCCACACGGCGTTTCTGTTGCCTCAAGTCTCTTCCCCTTCTTTCCCGCGGCATGCAGCCCCGGCATTGGAATGTGCTGCCAGGAGCCGGGAGCTTCTCTCCGGCTGTGGCATGATGGTTGTCTCCCCTGCATAAATTGATAACAAGCTCTGCCCATGTCCTAAGCTATGAAGAGGTGATGCTACTAATGATTAACTTTACAATACGGCGGTTCTTCCGGGGTTCGGCTCCATTCCTATCAGGGGCGGCTGCGATCCTGCTCGCTATAGCGATCGTCCTGGCACCGGAATCCTCATTTAAGGCTTCCCTTGCGGGACTGAAGCTCTGGTGGACCCTTGTCTTCCCGGCACTACTGCCATTCCTGATCCTGTCAGAGATGCTGACCGCTTCAGGGTTCGTGCATGGCATCGGCGTCCTGCTGGAGCCGCTGATGAAACGCCTGTTCCGGCTTCCCGGAGCAGGCGGCTGGACGCTTGTGCTCGGAATCACCGCCGGCTTCCCGGCCGGAGCCGGAGCGGTGATGCAGCTGCATAAGCAGGGGGACATTACGGACAAGGATGCCGGACGTCTGGCCTCCATGGTCCATTATGCCAGCCCGGTTACACTGCTTATTGTCGTCGGCACCGCTTTTCTGCACAGTCCGGCAGCCGGATACGCCCTGCTTGCCATTCACTGGCTGTCAGGCCTTGCCGCCGGATGGCTATCCGCTCTCTTCAGCGGAACGCGGAAGAGTAGCGGGGGGGGCCGCCGCCACTGTCAGCAGACTGCCAGGCAGCGGCCCGCACGCCAAAAAAGCATCCTTGCCCGGGCGAATCCATCAGGCGGCACTGGATGCCCGTGCGAGAGACGGACGGGGCTTCGGCAAGGTGCTCGGCGAATCTGTATCCGCCGCCGTCCAGAATCTGATGATCGTAGGCGGCTATATGATCATGTTCGCTGTAGTTATTAACATCATCACCAGGCTGCTGCCGCAGCTCCCGTCTCCGCTGGCTGCCGGAGTGCTTGAGATTCACCTCGGTGCCCATGCGTTAACCTCGGATTCTGCCAGCCCTGGAGGGTTCTTGTCCGGCAGTCTTCTCGGTCCCGCTTTGCTGTCAGCTCTGCTTGCCTGGAGCGGAATCTGCGCCCAGCTTCAGGCGCTGACGGTGCTTAAACCGGCTAATGTCCGCTTTCTCCCGTTTGCTGCAGTCCGGTTATTGCATGGACTAACCGCCTTTGCACTAACCTTCCTGCTCTGGAAGCCGCTCGTAAATATCCGCGCCGCTGTACTTCCGGTCTTCACCGGTACCGGTTCAGGCAGTCTGGAACCCGGCTTAGGCACTGCACCCAGAATATGGAGCTTGTTCCCTCAGCTCCTTAGTCTGCAGGGACTAATACTCCTGCTCCTGTTAAGCTTATCAGTGGCTTTAAAGCTTTTTACTTGGCGCCGCCATCCATCCGCTTGAACTTAAGCTTCATGGCCTGTTCCACTTCAGGCGTTACAAAATCCGAGACGTTCCCGCCAAAGTGGGCAATTTCCTTAACCACACTTGAGCTAAGATAGGAATATCTCGGATTGGTCATCATAAATATCGTTTCGGCTTCAGGGTCCAGATTATGATTAATGGATGCATTCTGCAGCTCATACTCAAAGTCCGTGACCGTACGGATTCCCCGGACAATCACCTGTGCATCCTTTTGCCGGACATAATTAACGAGCAGATCACGGAAGCTGTCGACCTCTACATTCGGAATGTCCGCTGTAGCCTGGCGCAGAAGCTCTGTACGCTCCTCGACTGAAAATAACGGATTCTTGCTTAAATTGTTCAGCACCGCCACAATCAGCCTGTCGAACTGTTTCGCTGCACGGTGAATAATATCCATATGTCCCAGGGTTACCGGATCAAAGGTTCCGGGATAGATTGCCACACGCTCTTTTCTAATTTGCAGACTCATCATTAACCTCCTCGCCACTGACGGCAACTTCCGGCAGAGCAGCTTCATACTGATAGATTGAGATCGTAGTCTCCCCATATACGGATTGCCGTGTCCTGCTGAATCCCGGTATATTCTCCGGATATTCATAACCCGATTCATGCTCAAGCACAATTACGGCATCAGGCTTCAGCAGATTCTTGGCTGCCATCGTCATCATAAGCTCATCCCCGTGCTTCAGACGATACGGAGGGTCCAGAAAAACAAGATCAAACGCTCTCCCCCGCTTCTCCAGCGCAGCCAGTGCTCTTCCGGCATCATTGCGGTAGACTTCGGCCTGCGCCTCCACCTTGGCTGCCTTTAAATTCACCCGCACAGTGTCGAGCGCCTTCTGCTCCATATCCACAAATACGGCTGCATCCATCCCTCTGCTCAAGGCCTCAATCCCAAGCCCTCCGGTACCGGCATACAGATCCAGTGCCGTTCCGCCTTCAAAATAAGGCCCGATCATACTGAATAAGGCTTCCTTCACTTTATCGGTTGTAGGCCGGGTGCCCTTGCCTGGAACACTCTTAAGCGGCCTGCCCTTTGCAGTGCCCGATATTACTCTCACCGATCATCCACCTGCTTTTATGTCTCTATTTATTATGCCGTTTCAGGGCATAAGTCCAAGCCTATAGTACCACAATTATTCCGTGAAATAAAAAGATTGTCCGACTTTGTCACAATGCGCAGTTCAGAAGTTTTGGAGAACGGATGTATAAAAGTCCGGCAACCGGGCCATCCTGTAACTATCGACATCGCAAAATGTCGTAGACAACCGCGGAGCAGGCTTACGTTTCCCCATAAGCTCTTCGTCCGGTTTCTCCTCTCCCATGAAAGAGGCTCCCGAAAGGGAGTCGATTTTTTTGTGTTGGGAAACCTATACGACAAGAAAAGCCCGGCACCATGCAGTGCCGGACTAAGAAAATTTATTAATTCGTTTAATGAGCGCCTCTTGCTCAATCGAGCGTGCCGAGAGGAGTTCGATAATCCGATGCTGATTCTCCAGAATGGACTCCATCCGGATCACCCGTTCATTGGTATCCAATACCACACGTTTAATCAATTCCTGATCCTGCTTCAATATTTGCACATCTTGCTTCAATATTTGTACATCTTGCTTCAGCGTCTGTTGATCCTGCTTCACTAATTGAACTTCCTGCTTCAACGTCTGTTGATCCAGCTTCACTAATTGAACGTCCTGCTTCACTATTTGCACTTCTTGCTTCAATCCGGTCTGTTCAGTCTCAATCCGTTCCAAGCGCTCATTCACAGGCTCTAATTCTTCACGAATGACGGATCTTAACAACTTTGCCAGATCATTATCCATGCATCCCGCTCCTTAAAACTTAATAAATAGATTGTACCAGAACCAAGCTTCTTATTCTACCTGCTCTGCTTCAAAACCCACTGCCCCATATCTTTAATCACCTGGTCATCGACCATACCCGGGACATTATATTCATCCGGTGTTCCTGCCCCCGCTCCGTCATAACCTACGAAGAAATGATTCAGGCCCGGATACAGCTTGAACTCTGCCAAGCTATTATTCTTCAGAACATCCTTCCAGAGCGGATAATCCACGTCCGCATAGACCTGGAAATCATCGCTTCCCTGCATAACAAGCACAGGTTTCGTCAGCTTCCGGCCCAGCTCGGAGGTACTGTGCCGATCCATTTCCTTGAAGTAATACGCCGCTGCACCAAATACAGCCGGAGCTGCTTTGGCCTGCTCGTCTGTCAGTGCCGACAGCGCCTTGGCTTTGGCCAGCTCCGCATTCACGCCGGCAGCGGCCTCTGCCTTAGCAGGGATAGCATCATCCAGCCTGGAGATCACTCTCATATTCTGGTCGTAGATAATCTCCCACAAGCTTCGCGGTGAGCCGGCAAGCAGGATTAACCCGGCGAAGTTGCCGCCATCCGCATCGATTCTCGGGCCCAGCATCCCGCCCAGGCTGTGCCCGGCAAGATATACCTGTGCAGCATCCAGACGTTTGTCCTGCTTAAGCAGAGCCGCCGCTGCAATGGCATCTTCAACCGTTTCTTCCTTAACGGTAACCGATGCGGCAGCACTTCCCATGAATTCCTGCGGATAGCTGTAGCCCCGCTTGTCGTAACGCAGCACCGCAACTCCCTGCTCTGCAAGACCATACGCGATATCACGGAAGGGCTTGTACGCATATGCTGCTTCATTAAGATCAGAAATACCTGACCCGTGCACCAGTACTACAGAAGGCAAAGGCTTCCCGGTAGCTTTGGGGAGAGTCAGAATGCCCTTAAGCGGATGTGAGGTCCCTGCTCCTACTGTAACTGCTTCTTCGGTAACACCTGCCGGCAGAGCCAGCTCCGGCGCTGCTTGCGGATCTTCGTACGGAGTAAACCACAGCCCCTGAATCTGGCCGCTGCTGTTGACTGTAAATGTCACCGTGAGCTTTCCATGTGCAAATACAGCGATAGCGGACAGAGAATACCGCCCATTGTCACGGCTGCTTTTCAGCGAATCGACCTTACCATACTCTCCATAAGCAGCAGTAAAGCTCTCCCAGACCTGCTGAAGTTTGAGACTCGACAAGTTTTTCCGCACCTCTGTACTGAAGAAACGGGCTGATAATGCTTCATACTGGCCGGAGGCAAGCAGCTTCATTACTGACTCGGTGTAATTCTGCGGTGAGCTTATTTCTGCCTGGGCGGAGCCCGGACCGGGCTTGGTGATATAGCCGATCTCATCCAGCAGCGGCAACGGCACATAGATACGATTGTTCTTCAGAACAGCTGCACCTTCAATGGTAAGTGTATTCTTTCCATTTAGGATAAACTGACCGCCTCCCAGCTTCATCAAGAGCTCTGTACCGCTGAGCTTGATTTGCAGACTGGAGCTCTCTTTTATGTAAGCCGTCTCAAACCCCAAAGCTTCCCCCGCCTGACGGACAGGCACCATGATCATTGTACCCTCCAGATATGGCGCCTCGGCTGCGGGGAACTTCAATACTTCACCGTTCACACTCAGAGTTACTTTGTTATCCGCTGCCTGCGCTACCCGCGGTGTGACAAAGCCCGCAGATAACAGCAGAGAGCAGGCCAGCATGGACAACAAGAATCGTCTTGGTCTTCTCAATTGATTACAACTCCCTTCAATAATCACATCCTTTTGTTTATACGGAGCATTTGGTAGATAGTTACATAATTCACAAACTTATTTTCCGCCATTCAAGTCCTGTGATAACCGCACCATATCCCTGCAATGTATGCCATTTTCGTATATGATCTCCGCGTAGTGTCTGGTGAAAAAATCAAAATCTACGCCAACGATCCGAAAGCCGCATTTTTGATATAACGCCAGCTGACCCACGCTTGAATTCCCCGTCCCCAGTTCAATAGTTGTATAGCCCGTTTGCCTCGCCGTCTCAATGGCCTGCTGCACCAGCATCTTGCCGATCCCTTTGCCCTGATGCTCTTCAGCAACAGCCACATTCACCAGCTCGGCTGTATCCGGCCGGGTAGGCAGCAGCACATACACACCCAATACCTCCTCATCCTGGACAGCAATATAGCAGTCTCCTCTTGTGAGGTAGTTCTTCACCAATGATTCGGCCGGATCGGCGGACAGCAGCAAATCCATCGGCGGCAATTCGCCGGGCAGCAATTTTCTGATTTCCATACATGCCCCCTTGTTCTGAAACATCAAATCCTGTATCTCAACCAGCGTAAATTCAAATTCTGCCCGATTCTTTCAATAAAATAAAATCATGGCCGCGCCGGGTCATCTTCATTCCGGCAGTCCGGACAGTTACAGTGCCATTGCCGGCTCTCAGGAAGCTCACATTCTCCACCATCCGGCTGTCCACAAGCTCCTCCATAATATCGGCATACGCTGCGGCCTCCAGCCCCATTTCATCCTGACTGACCGGCTTGCCCAGTTCAACCCGCTTAAGTATGGCATAGACCAATTCCTTCTCTTCCATGAAGCACCTCTTTCATAACTGCACTGATTGCCATGAAGACAATGACTACTATTATCGCATATTCCTGCCAGACATAGCTAATCAGAAAAAAAGCGCAGTCCCAAGGCCTTTGCCCGGGACTGCGCTGATTGACGTTAAGGTCTAGTAGAAGCAGGCACTCAGAATAATAACCAGCAGGATATAAAGTACCAGAATCGCACCGGTTGAAGTCCAAGGACTTACCGGAACCACATTAACGCCGCCTACATTACCACCGTATCCGCAATCTGCACCCATGAGATTACCTCCTTCAAAATGATGACTACAGAACAGAATATGAGCAGAATGCCTTAACAGATTGGGCGAAACGGTCAAAATTTGGGGGTATGTACAAGGGCATCCTGCCCGCCCGATCAAACGAACCGGACAGGATGCATAAATCTGCAGATTAATCGGAAACCAGAATTCCGTCAAAGCTCTCAGGACCTACACGGACCGTACCGAGAAGGTTAGAGGTGATGAATGCCGTATAAGTCAGTTGCGGAGTAACTGGAGGATTGAAATCATCCGCAGAGAACGTAATAACCTGTGGAGCCAACACACTAAGGCTGAAAGTTGAGGTGGCAGAATACACAAGCGGATCCGTGGGCAAAGTTCCTCTTACAATACTAATAGTGACACCAACCAGTGCAAGCGGAAGCGATACAGATACCGTACCTTTAAGAATTACACGCGGATTCGTCGTTACACCTTGAGTAATAAGACCAATCTGCCCAAATAGCTGGGGAGCATTGATAACCAGAATCGGTATCGCAATAGAGTTGGCAGTACTGGCATTCTGCGAAGTTCTTCCATCAACATAAGTTCCCATATCAAGCACCTCCTTTCTTCATATACAGTGTATTAACAAGTCCCCGGGATTGCTTGGATATATCGCCAATGCACATCTCCCCATATCAAGAGCAGCCTGCTTAATCTTCCTTGGTAGTCCCTCCACGCTTGTTAAACGCCAGTTCAAACAATCCTGTCGCCGACAAACCCGCAAGCCCGCCTGCCCATAAACGCAGAATAAGGTTCATATCTGTAAAAGGATAGGCTACAGCTCCTACCAGCAGACCAATACCCAGTCCCACTGCGGGAACAACGTTGCGCGGAAGATTCACACTGTTCTTCACCAGTTGAACCAGCGCCATCACAAAGACGGCCAACAGCGACGCAAACGCCAGCACATTGTTAAGCGCATCGTTGTACATAAGTTCTACACCTCCTTCCCGGTAACCAGCAGTCCGGCCCTGTTCAGCACCGTCAATATCCGGTAGAAATCATAGCTTCCTCCCGTAGGGGTATCGAGCAATCCCGCTGCCATCGCTGCCTGAACCGCCGGCTCTGCCCAGGCAGGTATGCTTACTGCAGCACGGCCTTCTATTGCGGTAAGCCGTTCTGCTACCCCTTTAATTGCCTGTCCCTGTTCCAGAACACCCGTTTTGAGCGTATCCCGGCTTACTGTAAGTCCTGCCAGCAATACCCGCATCTCCTGAAGCTCCGTTTCCAGAGTCGCAAGCCTTTGTTTATCTTCAGCCGACATCTCCTCATCCTCCTTCAGCTCATCGTATTGATACAAGTTATAAGCATCCATAATCTGAATCAGCTTTGACGCGTAGTTCGGATCAGTCGCATACCCCGCAGCGGCAATCTCCCTGGCAGCCGTTCTGCCGTCCGCTCCAATCACCTTGCTGTATAAGACCCGGTTCCAGGATACGCCCTGGGCAATCAGCGCAGAATGGTCGGCCACAGATTCGCCCCAGTTATTGTAGGCTCTGAAAAGCGCAGATACCTGCACAGCTTGGCCGTTCCTATATTCCGTAGTCCGGATTGACAAGCTTCCGGCGGGTCCGCTGCCTTTGATGCCAAACAGGTTATTAGCCTTCACGGTCAGGCTGCTGTTCCCCCAGCCGGATTCCAGCGCGGCCTGGGCAATTGTCAGGGAAGCCGCAATATGACTGCGCTGCATATCAGCCACGGCAAAGGAGACCATTCGGGAGATAAACTCAGAATCCGTCATTTCATCACATCCCTTCCTACTATATTAAATGCTCGTTCAGTTATGCTGCCTGTGCTTATCTCTGATATACCTATTCAAATTGGATCCTTCCATACCTGAAATATTTTTTGACTACGATCATCGACTTTTTGTATATTATAATTTACATTTAGACAATAATAATATACAATTCAATTTAGGAGGTGAAATACTTGATTGAGCTGAATAATCGTGTCAGAGAATTCAGGGCCAGGGACAGATTGTCCCAGAACGAGCTAGCCCAGCGGATCGGCGCTTCCCGGCAGACCATTGCCCTTATAGAACGCGGAGACTATTCGCCTTCAGTAGTGCTGGCGCTCAAGATCGCAGAGGTATTTGCGGTAACGGTGGAGTCAGTATTCTGGATTAACAAAGAGGAGAGTGAACCCGATGAATAAGAAGATTAAGAAAACTAAGAAGAGAACGAACCCCCGGGGGCTTATCATGCTGATCGGCAGCATGACCATTGGAGGAGCTATCGGTTATGTATTTGCTTCCGGCATGATTACTGTGCCTAAGGATTTCCATCTGAATCCTTCTATCTTTTACGAGTATGATGTGCTGTTTGGCAGTATAGCCCTGCTCTCGCTGCTGCTGACCGCGCTCACTCTCTATAATCTGGTTAAGGCCCGCCGGATGAAAGATGAGCCTAAGCATGACGGAGAGATTGAGAACTCTAAAGATAAGGCGCTGAGCAGTGTAATACAGTTAAGCTTCTATACTATGATTATTTCATTACTGTGGACTCTGATGAGTCTCGCACATGCGCTTGGACCCGGAGGCAAAGAATCTTCGGATTCACCGTTCATGTTAGCCAACATGCTTACCGCACTAGTTGTCATGCTGTTTTCCTTCGTTTTGCTGCACCACTCTTTCAAGCTGTACAACAACAATTATCCGGATCGTCAGATAAATATTAGTCTGGGTAATTCGCGGGACGCCCAGCGGGAGCTTTTTGCCAAAATGGATGAAGGTGAACAGTGGATTGTATACCGCTCCTCCTATTCCTCCTTCACAGTAACATCCATCTCCCTGCTCATAGGGATGGTCTTCTTCACTTTGTACTCCCTGGTATTTGGCTTTGCCCCGGTGCCTATCATGGTCCTTGCGCTAATTCTCCTTATCCAGCAAGCTGTTTATTATCATCAAGTCCATAAATACAGCTGATTGCAGCATTCAGCACCTGTATAACCTTCAGGGTCATTTATGCAAAAAGCCCCCCCCCCGCTTCTTTAAGTTATTCGTCCGGTTAGCTTCAGCTAAAATACGCTGAGGATAATAACCAGCAAGATAAACAGTACCAAAATGGTAGCAGCAGATGTTCCAATACCGCAATAGCCGTAACCAGCCACATTCTCTCCCATTACAATTCCTCCCTCAGCCTGTGCCGTCGTTTATGTCTTTCCTTAGCATCATATGCCTGAGGTCCTGAAAAAACTGGGCTGATGCACAATATGGTAATTATAAACAAAAAAAGCATTGTGAAATCTAACACGATAGCGTAAACTAGTAATAATTAACTATATCGGAGGGACTAATTTACTATGCCTTCATATTATTTTAAGGAGTTCTGGACACCGCTGAGTTGGGTAGGTATTAAGTTTTTCCGGGATGACGAAGGATTTCTTTGGATTAAATGGTGGTCCAAGCCACGCAAAAGATTACGCTGACTTCGTTAGATACATATCTGCATATAGTTCTCTATAACCAGAATGCCAAATAACCTCTCTCTGTCATTTGACGGAGAAAGGTTATATGCTGTGCATATGAATTGGCGCTGGAGAACTTAAGAAGCCGCTTCGAAAGTAATCCGGTTCTTCCCGCTCCGCTTGGAAATGTATAACGCTTCATCCGCCAGCCGCAGGGTTTCAACAGTGTCGCTGCCCCCGTCCGGTGTCCATACTGCCGCGCCTACACTACAGCCGACATGCAGATTCTCGCCTCTGATCACAATGGGCAGATTGATTTTACTGATAATCCGTGAAGCCACAATTTCTGCCTCCTTCATAGGTTTGCCGGCAGAAGTATTAAGAATAATGACGAACTCATCCCCGCCCAGCCGGGCTACGATTTCATTATCACGTGTACAGTCCATCAGTCTGAAGGCTACCTCCTGCAGCAAAGCGTCGCCGATTGCATGGCCGAAGGTATCATTTACTTTTTTGAAGCCGTCCAGATCAAGGTATAAGAAACTAAGCGTTGTGCGGTTCTGCTTGGCTTTGCTGACCGCATGGGCCAGAAATTCATCCAGCGCTGCCCGGTTGGGCAAGCCCGTAAGCTTGTCATGCAGCGCCATATCCGACATGTAGCTCAGCTTGTTCTCTGTCTTGGTCAGATTATTCACCAGGTTGCGAAGTGACGCAGACAGAATCGCCACATCTTTGAACCGGGTCGAGGATGGAATCTCCACATCAGCGCCGGAGCTGAGCAGATCGGCTGTCCGGGTAATGTCCCTCAGCGGACGGCTGATCCATCCGGCCAGCAGCCAGCCGATAACCGCGAAGACAACTGCGGTGATCAGTCCGCTGATCAGAATAAAACGCTCAAGCTGATGCACCGAGGCAAAAGCAATATCCGCAGGCTGGCGGATAATGACCGACCATCCCAGCCCGGGGTAATTCAGATAGCCGTCTCCGTATGCGTAGCCGGTCAGATAGGAGTCCTGATTCCGCTCCTGTTCAATAATCCATGAACTATTACCGCTGCGGGCTTTCTGCAGCACTTCATTCGGCATTCTTTTGCCGACGAGTGCCTCGGGACCCAGAAGGATCGTGTCATCTTTCCTGCTGACTACAAACACTTCCACGCCCTTCAGGCGCTCCTTGAGCGGAGTCACAATGGAAGCCTCGACCTCACGCGACCACTCCCAGCTGAGGTGTGCAGCCAGTACACCGCTTGTCCGGCCTTGCTTGTCAGTAACCGGCACGCTCACATCCACAAACTGTAAGGCTTCGCCGGTAGGATTGGGAAGCAGCTTGGAGAGCAGCACCGCATCATGGACATCACCAGTGAAGGTCCCCTTCAGGCCCTCCTGAAACACCGGCCTCTGGCTAATATTCGTACCCTGAAGTATATGATCTGTGGAAGAAAGGACATTCCCTTTATTATCGAGGAAACCCACCCAGGTGAACACCGGCAGACTCTTCTTCAGCTGATCGAGCAATCCGCTGACCTCTGAGGAGTCAACCGGCTCCTGAAATGCATTAAGCTTGCTTAATACCTCCACTTCTCCGGAACGCGACCACATGAAATGATCAAGCTTCTCAGACATTTGGTAGGCTTCTTCCGCCAGAGAGCTGCCAATGCTGACCTCTACGGATTGTGTAGACCGGTTACCGATAACATAGCTGAGCAATGCCGTTAATAGGATGATAATGACCGCAAAAGCCGTTGAAAATAACGTACGCAGATTTAAAGACATTCACATTCTCCTCTTCGGAAGACCTTTTCATAGCACCGACCGCCGAGGTTGCCTGGTAGCTCACTCTATGTCGAAAAGGGTCGATAATTATTTATCGGAAGGAATAAGCGGAAATATAATACAGCTTCCGGCAGACTTGCGGATTTCCTTAATTTAGCTCATAGGTTGTATCAATATTGTGCTGAGTTGCGCGGATGATAGTGTTTACATTTTGGCATAATAGTATAATCTGCTCTGTAGCACATGCCACCTTAAGGAGTGATTGATGATGACAGAACAATTTGAGATGTATGATGATCCGTTCAAGATGCTTATTCTGCTGGCAACGCTTATATCGGAGAAACAGGGGACCGAGCTGAAATTTGAGCATGTCCCTTCTTATGAGAATGAGGTTTTTGCCATTGAACACCAGAGATTCCTCTATAAAAAAGACGGCACAGAAATTACCTGGTTTGAGTTCCTGGGCAGAGATATCGCCTCTTCCAGCGATCTGACCCGTTCCCAGTACAACAAAATGTTCGTAGACTGCATGGCTTCACTCTATAGCCTCTAATTCTTCACCAGGTTACATAAAGCAGCTCCAACAAAATCTGCAGCCCTGCCGTCCCGTTCCGGGGCGGCAGTTCCTTTGTTGCTCACTTATGCAGGTATATAGTGAACAGTCGGCCAGACCCTCCGCTTATCCCACCTTGGCTCCCATCGAGCGGGCCAGCAGCACAGCCTGCTCCACATCCAGCCGTACCCCTTTAAGATCAAGACTCTTCAGGTCAATCCCCTCCAGCTTGGCACCCTGCAGATCCGCTCCTGCAAGCTGGCACTGCGCAAGCTGTACACGGCTTAAGTCGGCTCCGCGCAGATCCGCTTTTTGCAAATTGCAGCCCTGCATATCTGCCTCGGCGAACCGGATGCCCCGCAGATCCTGCCTGCTGAGATTCAGGTGGCGCAGATTCGTATAAGCCCAGTCCCCTCCGGTGAGAGTAATCCCATCCATATAGGCATTCGCGAAATCGGAACCAATCATCTTACAATTCTCGAACTTCGACACAAACAGATTCGCCCCGGTAAACTTGCAATTGGTAAAAGCCCCGTCTCTATGCAGTGAAGCATTCAGCAG
Organism: Paenibacillus sp. IHB B 3415; assembly: GCF_000802655.2. Taxonomy (NCBI): domain Bacteria; kingdom Bacillati; phylum Bacillota; class Bacilli; order Caryophanales; family Paenibacillaceae; genus Paenibacillus; species Paenibacillus sp. IHB B 3415. Next base: position 14,266 of record NZ_JUEI01000065.1, read on the forward strand.
CGCACCAGTGAAATCACAGTCCACAAACCGGCAGCCGCTGGAGGTCATTTCTTCCATGGAAGCCCCTCTGAACGAGCAGTGTTCAAAGGTACAACCGTTTATTTCTCCATCCTGCATATTGGCATAGTCAAAATTATGATTCTGAAAAGTTTCATTGTGGTACTGATACATAATGTTTTGACCCCTCTTCCTATGGGTACTGAATCTAAAGTTCTGAATACCGGATTATAATTTATTTTTAAATATACTACTTTAGGAGATTGTCCAAGTGTAGCCGTTTCGATATAATAGCAAATAAACTCGCGGAGGTAAATGATGGATGACTCCAGCAGAAAAGAACCGTTCCGTTATGTTATGAACCAGCCCATCGATTGCTGGCTTGAAATCCCGGCCAGTAATAACGGGCCCGGAGCCGGAAAATTGACGGAAGGCATCCTGCTAGACCTTAGCCGCTCCGGCTGTAAGGTGCGTACTTCTCTGAACCTCCGCTTCACCGCAGGTGATACGAAGCTGATTATACATTTCCAGCTGGCGGAAGAGAAGCTTCAGTATGAAGGAAGTGTCCGCTGGGGCTGGATGTTCGGCCTTGGACAGTTCCAGTACGGGGTAAGACTTGATCTGCAGGAAGCCGAGGAAGAACAACTGCTGCGGGAGCTGGAGATCTGGACCCACGGCAGAAGGGCTCAAGGATTGTAACTGTAATTTGCACAAAAACGAAAGCAAGGCTGACATCGTCAGCCTTGCTTTCTCGTTGAATGGACATATTCGCAGGGCAGCTCCCTATGCGATCAAACTTCAATTCTTTTTTTCACCATTACAACCATTGAATAGATCAGTATTAAGGCAACTACAAATTCGAACAGAAGCGGCCATTGATTGGTAGAAAGGTATCTGATCGTTACTCCGCTGTCAGGCCGCAGATTATTCTCGTAAATCTCAAAATTAAAGGTATTGTCCAGACCAATGAAATAGATGTCGAACATAAACTTTTCAAGATAGGCTATACCATTCTGCAGAAGGGTGAGGATCACAATCCCTATCCATACTCTCCCCTTGAAGCGAAAGCTTAATGCTACAGTAATAGAGAACATGACCATAATCATCATGAAACCAACTGACCACATAAACTGCAGTAAACATCTTAAGCCAACTGACACTATATTATCCGGCAGGAAATCCAGCGGGTAGATAAGCTGGTAAATGCCAAAATGCGCCAGACCGAGAGCAATCACCGTCAAGATTAGCAGCAGCGCAAACAGCAACGGTGACATGACCGTCTGCAGGGCAGTAACCGGGATAAGCCGCCGCTGGTAAGACTTCAGATTCCGGAAATAACTGAATACAGCTATAAATACAAGCGCCAGTGCAAGTATAAAGTAGATAACCAGATTCAGCGAAACTAGTTGTTCATTGACCTTAGTGCTGGATATCCAAATCGCAGGCTGAACCAGCAGAGCAATAACAATAAAGACGAGGATCCGTTCCCTTCTGCGTCTCAGGTCATATTTTAACAGCTTCAGCATTCGGCAAACACCTCTCTGAACAGCTCATCTATACTTTTTCCGCGCTCGAGTCTGAGCTCTTCCACTTCGCGCTGGAGAACGATCTCCCCGTTTTTCAAGAAAATAACCTCGTCAAAAATCCGTTCGATATCGTTCACCAGGTGTGTAGAGATCAGAATACTGCTGTCTTCCTCATAAAACTCCATCAGGGCATTGAGAATCTTGGTCCGTGCTACAGGGTCGACACCGCCGATTGGCTCATCCAGCATGTAGAGTCTGGCCCGGCGCGACAGCGCAAGGGTGAGCTGGAGACGTTCGTTCATCCCTTTGGATAACGTCCGGACCTTATCCTGCCCTCTGAGGTTCATGAAATCGAGCATCCGCTGTGCTTTGGCCTGATCGAAGTCCGGGTAGAAATCCCGCTGGAACTTCAGCGCATCCCCCACATTCATCCAAGACTCTGTAACGGGAACATCAGGCATGAAGGATACAAGCTTCCGGCTCTCCACCCCAATGGGAACACCGAGGACTGATATCCGGCCTGAGCCCGGCTGTGCCAATCCTGCGATCAGCTTCATGAGGGTGCTTTTGCCGCTGCCGTTGCTGCCGAGCAGTCCGGTAATTCTGCCTGCTCCCAGCGTAAAGGAGACATTGCCCAGCGCTTGTTTGGAGCCGAACTTCTTGGTCACGCCCTGTACTTCAAGTAACTCATCCACTCTTGGTAATCCCCCTATTCTTGGCCACGCTGATGTATATTCTCCGCTACGGCCGCCAGAATATCTTCACCCTGGAAGCCGAGCTCCTGCATGCCGCGGATAAAACGGTCCAGCACATCCTGTGCCATTTCCTTCTTGATGGTCAGAATCGTCTCTTCTCTTCCGGTAACATATCTGCCCATGCCGCGGCGGGTCTCCACGATTGTCTCACGCTCCAGTTCCTGAAAGGTTCTTTGTACCGTATTCGGGTTAATCTGCAGTTCTGCGGCCAATTCACGTACTGAGGGGATTTTGTCACCGGGCTTCAGCTTGCCTGTGATAATCTCCCCTTTGATGTAGTTCATGATCTGAAGATAAATCGGCTGGTTGTTATCAAATTCGATAACCATCAAGCAACATCCCTGCGTCTGAAGACCGCAAATCCCGCGAGCAGGAACAACGCCATATATATGCACAGCAGCACAATGGAGAAGTTCAAAGTCATTCCCGGCATCGGCGCACCGCCATCTTTATAAGCTGCGAGATTGAGGTTCGGAAACAGGAAGTATTTATAGAAATCACGGTTGATGATGATTTTATCTATGGTAGTGGCAAAGATAGTCGCACCTATCGTTACCCCTGTTGATCGGGTTAGGATTCCGAGCATAAATCCGATCGTGGCATACACGATGCAGTATGCGGAGGAGTACAACAGTGAGGTAAGGATATCGCTGAGTCCTGAATCCCCTCCGCTGAGTCCAAAGAAGATCATTCCTGAGACAAACAGCGCGATCGTTGCAATCAGCAGCATACTCAATGAATAGAGCAGTACGGTTACATATTTAGAGGCCAGTATCGCAGTCCGGCTGCGGGCCCGGATCAGCAGAAACTTGATGGTCCCCTGGCTGTATTCTTTGGACACAATCCCCGCTATCCCTACAATGACGAGGATCACCAGCACCTGGCCGATTCCTGTAGGCAGCAGTGAGTCTGCTGTGAATTCCGCCGCGGAGGCATACGTATCCGCCCCTGCCACCGTGTGCACAATATAACCAATTACAAATACCATCAGCACCAGAAGGGCATATGGAACAGTAAAGCTGCGTTTCTTCGATATTTTGAGCCATTCATTCAGTACGAGCTGATTAAATTTACGCAATGCGGTTACCCCCTGTCCATTTCAGGAAATCATCTTCCAGGCTCTGTTTATTCTCGGTAATCCGGTATACCCCAACCTTGGCTTCACTGAGTGCAGCCACAAGCTCCGGAACGTTCCTGTCGGGCAGGCTTACATGCAGCTCGGAATGAGCTTCATCTGTCCCGGTCACCTCCACACCTTGCAGCGCTTCGGCAACAGTACGCGCGTTCCCGGCATTATCCACCCGGATGGTGAGGGCTACTTCACTGCGCGCTTCCGGCGCCTCAGCAAGCTGCGTAACCGTTACAAGCTTCCCGTTCTGAATCACAACCGCGCGGTGGCAGATCTGTTCAATCTCGGCCAGCATATGGCTGGAGATCAGAATTGCAATGCCTTCCACCTCGGCAATCGTGCGCATATAATCGCGCATTTCCCGAATTCCGGCGGGGTCCAGCCCGTTGGTCGGTTCATCCAGAATGAGCAGCTTCGGCGATTGCAGCAAGGCCTGTGCGATGCCCAGACGCTGGCGCATGCCCAGCGAATACGCTTTTACCTTCTTCTCCATCGCTTCCTGCAGTCCAACCAGCGCCACAACTTCATCAATCCGTGATTCTCCGGCCCCGTCACTCATCCGCAGATACTGCTTCAGATTGTCATAACCGGTCATATGGGGATAAAACTCCGGGTTCTCGATGATCGCTCCGATCTGCGAGATGGCCCGCTTGAAATCCTTTTGTATGCTGTGCCCGTGAATGAGGACATCTCCTCCGCTCATACGGATGAGTCCGGTCATCATGCGGATGGTGGTCGTTTTACCCGCCCCGTTCGGACCCAGCAGTCCGATAATCTCCCCTCTGCGGATGTCGAAGCTAAGGTTATCTACTATTGCCTTCCCTTTTATCACCTTGCTGACGCCTTGCATTTCCAATACGGTTTCTTCCTTCACGGGGCCTGACAGCCCTTGATTACGAGTGGACGAATTCATGACAGCCTCCTATTTAGTACGGGATTGTTAATCTTTCCAACTGCGCATTTGAATTATTGTGTCGGTGTGTTAGTTAAATAGTACACTAGACGTTTCAATCTGTAAAGCCCGTTTGTGAATTTTTTCCTTATCCTCTCCGGAAACAGGCTATTCATGCGGGGGGTTTAACCATACCAGTCTTCCAAAGCAATCATAGAATAGTATTGCAACTGACAGTATCGTACTGCATTTGCCATTCCAGCATCGAGGAGGAGTTCGCATGGACAAAGAGGTTCATATCTCACAGACTTATCCACGGCTGACGGTGTACAGCGAAGAAAATTACCGGGGAAGAAGCAGAATTTACAGGGGCAATCTGGGTATCCGTAATACAGACAATATTCTGGACGGAATCGAAAGTCTCCGTTTCTTCTCCACCAGCAGCAATGCTACGCTCGTCCTGTTCAGCAGAACCCGGTTCAGAGGCAGCTTCCGTGTGCTTCGCGGGAACCACAACATCCGTGATCTGGATGACTTTATCTCCGGCAACGATGTAGAGTCGATTATCTCAACTAACCAAAGGCTGACCCTGGCACAAATCCGCAGCATCCGCAGCAGCGGAAATCTGCCTTCGGGTTACCGGTTGATCTAGTAGCATCCGCAAGACAAATAGGGCACACTCCGGTATCGCCAAGCCGGAGTGTGCCCTATTGGGTTGTTCAAGGCTGTTAGCCGGACTGTTATTAACATTCAAACTGTACGGCATCACTATTAGAGCAAGGGACAAATTCAAGGGCTGCTACCGGTTCTTCTATATCTTCAGCATGAGCAGTCTGATTCTTGCTCATGAAACAGAAATAACCGCCATCCGGTATCTTCCCGCTTCCCGGCGAATCAAACAATATGATATGTTAGAAATGTCAATAGTATCCGGCAACGCTTGAGGAGGATTAGGATAAGCATGCTCAATCTAGAAATATATCCACCTGAATTAAGCGGATTGGTTCTATCCGCCATTGGCCCCTTTCAAGTCATAGCTAATTTAAGATTAAATAGCGTAAGGACAGGAGTCTGGAAGCTTAGCTCAGACACCGGCAACAAATGTTATTACTTAAAAACCTATACCAGAAAACAAAGATGGCATCCGGAGGTTTTTGCTTATAATCATTGGATAGGTCACTTGAAGCCGTATGTACCAGAGCTGATCAGTTCCTTTGAGGGCGATGGATGGCAAGCGATATTGATAACTGCGATTAACGGCACAATCCTGAGAGAGGTGGAACTAAGTTCCGCAGCTAATATAGCTGCTTACCGTAAAGCTGGTGAACTTACAAGGGTCTTACATAGCTCACAAAATGGCCGTTGGTTTGGCCGCCCCGATAAGAATGGAAATCCAATTGAGTTATACCATAATGCAGACCCAGTTAAATATATATCCAATTCAATTATTGATATTAGTAAGCGGTGTACTCAGGAAGGGTTGCTGCAATCTTCAGAAATCGAGTTAACCCATTGGGCTCTTCAGAACACTCAAGTTTTTGAGCCTGCTAAACCAGTCCCCATAAGCTGGGATTCTACACCAGGGAATTGGCTGGTTGATAATAACGGTATTTTCACTGGAATGATTGATTTTGAAAATATGTTATGGGGTATTGATGTGGATAACTTCTCCATTCTATTCGGGCGGTATTTCAAAGATAATAAACCTGCTATGAAGGCATATTTTGAAGGCTATGGAGCCGAGATACTTAAGGAGAGGAATATAGAATTGCAAATCTGCTGCATTAAGATGGCAATTGGCGATATATATTGGGGCACCCTCAACAAACAGCCTAACGTCATCCATTATGGCAGGGAGCTTTTACATAGAATTTATGATAATAATTTATTATAAGATTGAACGCAGCCATAAAGACCCGTAAGAAGCTCTCTCAGCTTAGTGTCTTTCTTACAGGTCTTATTTTTTATGCGCTCGCTTATAAGCAAATAGAATTCCGGCTACAGCTTCCCGCCCGATATCTGAAGCACCTCTGCCGCGAGCACAGGTATCTGCTCCTGCAGCACATTCACTTCATCAATGCCTTTCCAGTAACGGGTGACAAAATGAAGAAAGACGTCGACCTTACGCAGCAGGATCAGCGTCGGAATCGCTTTGAATTCTTCTACGGTAAGCATGATCTTGCGGCTGAAGCCCCGCCAGAAATCACGGATAATCCGCTCTTCCTCTTCGTGGCACAGCATTCCGGACAAGATGACCGCAGCCTCCATGGCCCGTACATCCCAGGTACAGAACTCAAAATCAAGCAGCGCCGTCACCTGCGCAGCATCCTCCGTATCAACCAGCAGGTTAGAGGCATTAAGATCGCCATGCACCAGCTGGTGGGGTAACTCCTCCAGTTGCTCCAGTGAGTCTGCCACACCTTCATAAGCCTCAACCAGCACTTTCAGTTCGGGCAGCAAACCCTGGAGAGGTTCAGGCGGATTCAACAACAGGTCGCGGAGCGCTTCCCGGGTGCACAGCGGGTACGACCGCCCTAGCTCATAGTAGGGCCTGTATACAGGAGGGCTCTCCGGCTTCACATCAGCGAGCACAGCAGATAATGTCCCGGCCGCCTCACCGAACGACTCATAGAAGCCCGAATCCTGTTCAGCGGGAGATTCACCATCAATATAGCCGAACAGGCAAGCGAGCTTTCCTTCCCCCTCTTCAAGCTGAACCATCGTTTCCCCTGTGGAGGTAAGAATGGGAACGGGGGTTTTAAACGGCAAATCCAGTATAGCCAGCCTCTGCAGCACGGCATGCTCGAACTCTATTTTATTCCGGTCCCGATGTGTATCATAGATCCGCAGTACAGCGCGGCGGGTTTCACTGTCCACGAAGTAGGTGGTATTATTCCAGCCTCCGCTCCGCTTCCTAAACGTCCCATTCCACTCCGGCCAGGCCTGGCTTACAATGTTATTCATAGGCTTGTGCCCCTTTCTCTTTTTTTGTGCTGATATGTAACGAATCTTCCGCAGCCGGGTCTTATCTATGTAAGGTGGTGAACCGAGGAAATTACGCAAGAAACGTTTGTCAAAGCCGTGAAAAATATTAACCAGTTCAAAGGCAATTGTAAAATCAGTGTCTGGCTCTGTCAAATCGCTAAAAATACCTACTTCACTTATATGGAGAAGCAAAAACGCCGGGAACCCGCTGAGCCGCAGGAAAAGCTGCAGGCAAGCAGCCTTAATCTTGAACAAAAGCTGATCGACAAGACAGAGGCCCTGCGAATCCATAAGCTGCTGCACAGTCTGAAGGAGCCTTATAAGGAAGTCTTCACACTGAGGGTGTTCGGAGAATTATCCTTTGACCATATCAGTCAGGTATTCGGCAAAACGGAAAGCTGGGCCAGGGTTACATATCACCGCGCCAGAAACATCATACAAGACTTATTAATGGAGGAAGACCGATGAACAAACTGTCCTGTGAGGTCGTTGAGGATTTACTGCCGTTATATCACGACAAGGTATGCAGTGCAGCTACAAGGGAAGCCATAGAGGCCCATTTAGCCACCTGTGGACATTGCTCCGCCGCCCTGCGCAAGCTTCAGCAGAATAGCAGCCTGCCTTTTGAGGTGATCGCCAAAAACAAGCAGGAGAGCGCCGGACTCTCCAGCTTTCAAGGCTACTGGCACCGCGCAAGAGTGCTTTCCTTTGTTAAGGGTCTGCTCCTGGCTACAGCGGTATGTGCTGTTCTTATTCTCGGCTATGCCAGTCTATTCCGCTGGAATATTACCAAAGTGCCTTCCAGTTCGATCGAGATTACCGATGTAAGCCTGCTAAATAACGGTAAAATTGCTTATCATGTAAAAATAACCGACGGCTATGAGGTGAACCAGATCAATGCCAGAATGGGCAATGACGGGATTTTCTATATTACGCCAGTACGGCCTGTAATTAAATCGCGAAAATTCGCAGAGCTCGGGCTTGGCAACAGATATGACACCATAGATCTCGAATTATTAAACGCTAACCGGACCAACCCCGTTGAAGCCCAATTCGCAGAACAGAATTAACTGATAGGAAGCATATTCTGCCAAGCTATGATTTTTCCGCTATAATGAATTTCATATTGAAATATGCAAAGGATGGGATACTTATGGACGCTACTGTTACCAAACGCTGGCTGCTGGCAAGGCTCTATGAGCCGGAGCAGACCATCATCGACTGCCGCTTCACCCTGGGCAAACCCGAAGCAGGCCGGGAGAGCTACGAACAAGAGCATATTCCAGGCGCGGTCTATCTCGATCTGAAGCTGGATCTGTCCAGTCCGGTTACCGAACACGGCGGACGCCACCCGCTTCCCGATCCGGAGGTGCTGGCGGCACGGCTCGCGAAGCTCGGAATCGGGAACGATTCCCGTATCGTTGCCTATGACGATGAGAGCGGCATGAACGCTGCCCGGCTGTGGTGGCTGCTGCGCTACCTCGGACACGAGCAGGTATTCATCCTGGAAGGCGGCTTCAGCCAGTGGAAAGCCGGGAAATACCCGGTGACGGATCATCAGCCGGTGCGGGTGCCGAGTACATTTACGGCAAATGTGCAGCCGCAGATGCTGGTGGATGTTGAAGAGGTTCGCCGCGTATCGGTGAAGACGGCTGGTACCGGGGCTCATGTCGAGGCTGTTACTGGTGTGGATACCCGGACTACTGCTGCTGTTGCCGCTTCGCCCTCGGCTCTCCCTATTCTGATCGATTCCCGGGCCAATGACCGCTATCACGGCCGGAATGAAACCCTGGACCCGGTCGGGGGGCATATCCCCGGTGCGGTCAACTACTTCTGGAAAGACACGCAAAACGCAGACGGCAGCTTCAAGAGCGCCGATGAGCTTGCGGTGCATTTTGCCGGAATGGACAAGAACGCGGAGATTATTGTCTACTGCGGCTCCGGCGTAACCGCCTGCCCGAATGTGCTGGCGCTGGAGAAGGCCGGGTTCAAGAATGTTCGGCTGTATGCGGGGAGCTGGAGTGACTGGATTAGCTATGAGGAGAATGCGGTGGCTACTGGAAAAGAGTAAAAGCAAAGAGCCCGCGTCGAACGCGGGCTTCAGGGCTGTGAGAGGTTGCCGTTTGGTGACCTGCTACAGCCCTCTTTGGGCTTTTACGTCCAACAGTTTGCAAACATGAAGTCAGAGAAAACAGTTGCTGGAACTCCTAAGTCAACTACAGTAGGGCAGTCGGGACAGGTGGCTGAATCATGCTTTGAATATCAATTTATTCACCGCTAATAATGTTGTTATACTGTTGCAAGATTTTATTCCAATCTGAATTTTCAGTATTGTAAATATTAAATAACTTTTTAAGTTTATCGTTAATGCTTTGATTCACTACATTATCCCGTTGCAAATGAATTTCCAAAGCAACCAGCCATATTTTTGCCAGATCCAAATCTCCAATATTTATCGAATTTTTATCTTCTGCAGGAAAGAATTTTTCCAACATTTTGAAAGCTGAAAGGCTATCCTCTTTTGAATAGATTAAATCGTAGAGTATTTCGAAATTTTTTGCATATTCCACGCTCTCGATGGATCTATAAAAAGCAGGCTCGGAGAGATCGGCATTCGGTGTTCCAATGTAAAAGGTATTCCCACCTATATCCGTCATTATAAATCTGCGATCCTCTACTAAAAGTTTCAATTTTGATATTCGTGGTATACCGGAACGAGGGACTTTCCCCATATATCGTTTTAATCCAGTAGTGAAATCTTCATATACCTGGTTTACATCGTCAACTTTGATATAGCACATCTGGGGGTTTTCAGTAGGCAATATTCTTTTGGTTCCATAAAAGTGCAACTCAAGTGTACTATAGTTCACAACTGCATATGGATTTGGACGAGTGTAAATTTGAATGGTTTTGAAACCCAAGCTCTCGTAAAATGACACCTGTTCCTTTATGGATTGACACGGTAAAATCGGTATAAGTCTAGTCATTACCAGCCACCTCTTCTTTCGTGAATTTGACTTACACACAAAGCGTACCATATTAATGCAAATGATAAGGTTTGTCGATATCTATTCAAGTGGTTAGAATGACTGAAGACATAAACCCGTCATGTGCTTTAATAATAAATTACAGGTTAAACAAGGGGGTTGAGATGAAAGGGATTGAGATAGCAAAAAAATTAAATATAAGCACGAGTGCATTAAGGCATTATGAAGCTTGGGGACTTGTTCCTTATGTCGAGAGAGCGGCAAACGGGTATCGCATTTACACAAAGGAACATGAGGCTTATTTCCGATGTATACGTGCGATGAATGCTGGATTTGGAATGGATTTGATTCGAGAGGTGATGCCGCGCATCATTAGGGGGGAAATACTTGATGCCTTATGGCTAATTAACAAGGCACAAGTAAACCTGCATGCAGAAAAAGAAACCGTAAAAAGAACAGTCGAAATGCTTGATTTGAAAGAGTTGAATGATCTGCCGAAGTACCGCAATAAAACCTCGTTTGCGATTGGTGAGGTAGCTGAAGAAGCGCATGTATCTGCTTCCGCTATTCGGCATTGGGAGAAAGAAGGGTTAATCAAGCCTGAGCGTCAACAAGCGAGTGGATTCCGTATCTATAGCCCCTCAGATATTCGCAAAGTGCTTATCATCCGAACTGTTCAAAGAGTGGTGTATTCCTTGGATATAGTTCGTGAAGTATTATCGGAGCTTGATAAACATAATGTTGCACAGGCTAAGGAAATTGCGCTTAAATCGCTTCAATACATTGATTATGCATTGATTGAGCAGGTTCGGGGTATCGCCTATTTGCAAAATCTTTTTGATATTGTGTCAAATAAAGAAGGATAGTGAGCTCCCTAAGTCCTCCCACGCGTAGCCAAGGGAACATAGGGGGTCGTGGGGGGATAAGAAACTGGAGTGACTGGACCTCGTATGGGGAGAATGCGGTGGCTGATGAGGCTCGTGCTGATCACTTTTTCGAATAAAAAGAGCCTCTCCTCCCTGTTCAATGATTTCGCAAACTACCTCTTTCTCTTTTTATAGAGCTTCCACCTTTTCACCGAAAAAGACTTTTGCCGGCTTTGTCGATTTGGTCCGAGCGATAACCCTATTTACGACCCAATCTCTTATCATACGAGCAATTTAGACAAGATAGGGTCATATGAATCGCTCCTCTCAAAATGGTTGCAAAAAAGCCGCCAAAGCTATGGCGGCAACGTACTAGTTCATTTATAATAATTATAAAATCTGGAAATCCAAGCGGACAGGCCATACATAATTTATTCAGTCAATCCACGCTGAGCTAAGGGCAGCAATCTTCTACAAACGTCACAAGAGGAGGTGTTGATTCCATGGACTTGGAAAAACAAAGGGTTTGGAGTGAGAATCTTAAGGCTTTAAATGAAATGATGTTAACTCCCCAAGAACATGCCCAAGCCGTTCAATCATTTCTTTCTCTGCATGCTTGGTTACATTCTTCATCCGTTGGGAATTTATCCGAACTAACATTACATGATGCCGTAATAAAAAGTTTGGACGAACAAACCTTCAGAAAGTACCCAGTGAACCTTTCGGATACGAAAAACTCGATTGCATGGCATCTTTGGCATAGTGCCCGACTTGAGGATATGACCATGAGTATTCTAGTTGCTGATGATCAACAAGCTCTTTATTCTGGAAATTGGTTCGAAAAAATGAATACTAGATTTACTCACTCTGGTAATGAGATGAGTGAAGAAGAAATTGCCGAGTTAAGTTCAAGCATAAATTTCGAATCATTATTGGCTTACAAAACTGTCGTTGGTAAGCAAACAAGACAAATCATATCGATGTTGAAGCCAGGACAGTTTGTAGACAAGGTTGAACAAAGCAGAATCAAACGATTGTTCGATGAAAATGCTGTTACTCAAAAGGCAAGTAGTCTAGCCGATTACTGGAGTAAAAGAAATATAGCTTGGCTAGTACTGATGCCTGCAACAGAACATATCTTTATACACTTGAAAAAATGCATCCATATAAAGGAAAAACTTAATTGAGCAATGAAGAAGTCACAGGCGTACAATAATAGTCTGTCTCCCTCTGACCTTCTCATGTTTGCCGCGTCCCTCCTATGGAAATAATCATACTGATGATATGTGAATCAGATGAGATGGAGCGGATACTTTGAATAAAATTACTAGCTATCAATTATTCACAATCACCTTTATTTTCCAGCTCGGAACGACCATTATCTTTGGCTTTGGAGGTACGGCTGGCCGGGATGCATGGATTGGCGAACTGATTTCCAGTGCTCTGGGAGTAGTTATTATTCTCGTCTACACCACCTTAATGCGGATGAACCCGGGGCTCTCTCTAGTCCAGTGGTTTCCCGCACAATTTGGACGCTGGATCGGGACACCTATAGCATTTGTATACCCTTTTGTGTTTCTGTATTTTGTGGGACGTATTATTGCGGATATTAGGGATATGGTTTCAACAACCCTCTTAAATAATACACCGCTTATACTGATTACAGGGTTATTTGCCCTCATCATCGCCTTTTGCTTATATGGTGGCGCTCAGATCATTGCACGACTGGGAGAATTATTCCTTCCCATTGTTATCATCATTTTCAGTATTGAGATTATCCTTCTATTTGGCTCCGGTGTCATGCATATCAAGAATATACAACCTGTTATGGAAAACGGGTGGGGACCCATCTGGAACGTTGTTTACCCAGGCGGTGTCACTCAATCTTTTGGGGAAGCTATTGTTCTTGCCATGTTCTGGCCTGAAGCCAAAACCCCTTCAAAAGTAATGAAGATTACAATTATTTCCACAGTACTGTCAGGAATCATGATAACCTGCTTGGATTTGTTTGCGATTTCCGTTTTTGGGGGAGTGTTTTCGCGGTTTCTATATCCCCTCTACACCTTATTGAGTTTAATCAGTATCGGAAAATTCATTGAAAACCTGCAGATGTTTGGTGTCCTGTATTTTTTAATGACAGCATTATTAAAAAGTGTCATATATATGTTCGGTGCGCTAAAAGGGATTCAGCAATTGACCAAGATGAAGAGTTATCGTTCACTGATCATTCCGTCATGCCTCCTCTCATTAATTCTGGGAATGACCATGTCCAAGAACATCACTGAGCATATTTATTATCATCATTTTAAAATATTGCTTCCTTATGTGTCGGTACCCTTGCATTTAGTCTTGCCAGCGATCCTGCTCATCGTTACTTGGTTTCGGCAATTCAAGAAATGACAAACTTCATCGTTTTATTTCGTCATCCATCAAATGTACCGATGGTCCTGTTACACCTATCCGCCGAACCGTCAAATTTGCTTTTACTGATACCTCCGCCTTTGAAAACTCCATATCCCAATTATTTTTCAAGGATTTCCATAATGATGAATTTTCATTGTGAATGGAATCCCCGAATCCAAAGATATCAGTTCCGTACTTTTTTTGCACTTTGGTAATGGTCCGCAGCACCGATTCTTCAACATGCTTGTTAAATGTGTCTTGCATAAGATTTATATTGTCCATTTTTGTCAGGTCCAGTCTCGTGTTGTTTTCTCGTATGGCTCCTTGCCCTGTTAACGTAACAAGGAATTTGATATGATCACCTTGGATAACAGGCTGAATCTTGCTCCCTAACTTATTTACCTCCAGACTAGCGTTTCCGTTGTCTTCGGGTATTTGGGCCGAAATAGTAAGCTTCTGTAAATTTCCGGTTACCCATCGCATAATTCGTCCTTCTGTGATATCCAAGAATCCTACCAATTTCAGCTCTTGACTAAAAATTGCGGTTCCTGCTAGGTGAAACCCCTCCACATCATTCCTGCTGGATTGATCCTGATGCTCGCCTTCTACTTGCGCGCCATTGTTCAAGCCCGCTTTAATTAATGGAACAGTCGGACTGGTTCCTTTGCTGCTTGCGGATATTAAAAAATGTAAAAACCCCATTTCCATAAGCGTACCGAACTGGTCAAATTCTCCTAAGGCTCCGAGACCGGGTATTGTTTCTAGCGGATACGATATGTTTAAAAAATCCCGTGCAGTGCCTCCCTTGACCACAAACAGATCGGTCCGCAGCTTGAGGTTCGGATCCCGGGTATACGTATCCAGTACATCCTTAATCCCGTGTCTGGCCATTGACTCTCCAATCACAATGACCCGCCGGTGACCGCGGAATACCTGCCGGGACAGCTTGGCCTGCATCTGCTGCACGGCATCAAGCGTGTTCATACCAGAGCTGGTTACGACAAAAAAGGGATTATTCTGACTTCCTCCATCTTTACCTCCACTTTGTCCACTGCTAATTTTCGACGGAACGATAGCCTGAGCACTGATCACTACGTCATTATTTTGCCCTTTATCAATCCCCCAGGCGAGTTCTATCGCAAGATCGTTTACCTCTGTACTGTCCCAACAACCTGAAGTAAATAGAAGAGAGATGAGCAGACAGGAAGAAACTATCCGTTTTCTATTCATTTGTCTCCCCTCTTTCGTTTTGGATGGGGTTGCTGGCCTTCGGGAATGCGGGTTCTATTAGCCCCGGAGAGATATGCCGGACGCCGGTTCATACTCCATCTGGGTGCGCGGATTATTACATCCTTCAAGCTCCGGAGAGTTTGTGGAGCGACCGGACTCATATACGGAACACCAAATGAACGCAGACTAAGAAGATGGATGATCAAAATAAATAATCCGCTGATTATCCCGTATAAACCCAGCAATCCCGCAAAAATCAACATAGGAAACCGAAGCATCCGGTATGCAGTTCCAAAATTGTACCGGGGAATGGCAAACGAGGCAATTCCTGTCGTTGCTACCACAATCACAACAGGGGCTGATACAATACCTGCTTGCACAGCAGCTTGTCCAATGACAAGTGCCCCCACAATGCTTACCGCCGAACCAACGGCCTTTGGCATACGAATGCCCGCTTCACGAAGTCCCTCAAACATAAATTCCATCAATAATGTTTCAACAAAGGTTGGAAAAGGGACGCCTTCTCTGGAATTGGCAATACTAATGAGCAGGTTGGTTGGAATAAGCTGCTGATGAAACGTTGTAAGTGCAACATATAAGGACGGAAGCAATAGTGACATATTTACCAGCGAATAGCGGATGAACCGAATGAAGGTCGTATAAATAGAACGTTCGTAATAGTCTTCAACCGCCTGTAATCCTGTCCAAAAATTCATCGGAACGATCAGCACGAATGGAGTATTATCAACGATAATGGCAACTTTGCCCTCTAACAGACTTGCGCTAACAACGTCAGGACGTTCGGTATTTTGAATTTGCGGAAATGGAGACCAAGGAACATCTTCGATAAACTCTTCAATAAAACCCGATTCCATGACCCCGTCAATCTGGATTTGCTTGATTCGGTTACGGACTTCCTCAAGGACAGTATTCGAGACAACGCCATGAATATATGCAATGACGATATCCGTCTGAGAATATTGCCCCACTGTAATGGATTCCATTTTGAGCTCTGCACTGCGGATGCGTCTGCGGATCAGGCTTGTATTAATTCGTAATGTTTCTGTGAAGCCATCTCTGGGTCCACGGACAGAGACTTCAGCTGCTGGTTCTTCAATCCCCCGTTTCTCAAATCCTTTCAGATCTGCAACTAAAGCTTTGTCCTCTCCCTCAACCAGTATGGTGATATTCGCCTTTAATACGCCATCAGCCACATCTTTTACTTTAGAAACCGTCTGGACCTGTGAGATGGCTACAAGCTGCTGTTGGATGATTCCTCGTAGCTTGGTAACGCTATTCAACCCGTCCGGATTTTCATCATAAATGATTGGTTGTAGCACAACTTGATCCAGGATTTTGGTATCGGTTAATCCATCTAAATAAATAAGCAGTATTTTGGGGCTGATGCTGATGGTCCGAAATACGATATCAGAGCAGTCCTGGAAAATTTCTCTCAGCATCTTCTCATTAATCGCGAGTTCAGTGCTTAATTCTGTATACCGCATAGTTCCCCTCCATCCTTTCAAGAGATTCCTAGTTTAAATTTCCAATGTTTATAGCAGAGAACTGCTTCAAAATATGGATCGCCTTAATTGACTCTGCTTCTTCGCAATGAATAATCAACATGACTAATGCATTTGTACCAGGCGGCCTATTCTTCACTCTATTTCCGGCTATAAGGAAGAGGATCCAACCGGTGAACACTCCTGCCGCTAGTCCGATAAGCCCCCAAAGAACGGGTCCCCACCTTAATTCAAATCCGAAAGAGGCGCCCAGGACCGCAAAGATGGTGCCTAGGATTGCTGCTGGATCAATTGCGGCAATTCCCTCGGCCCGATGAATGGAATCGGACAGCTTCGTTCTTTGGGTTGTTGGTTCCATTGGAACAGCAGCAATGCTTTCTTTACCGAAACCGTTTTGCTCTAAAGCCAGAATTACCAATTCCAGATACACAGAAGACTCAAAACAAGAGAGCACATACAATTAAGTTTCCTCATTTCCTTTCGAGCCAAGCAGCTCAAAGCTCCGTGGCTGTACATTTTCCCGGAGAAATTGAAACTGCTCTAGCTCGAATAATTTATTTTGCTCAACCGCTATTATGTACGCTTCATAAGCTGCAAAACAAAACATCGACGGATAGTAACAGAACCATTCCGGATCTAGTACAGCCCTTGCTAATTCAAAGGAACCGTTAATCGTATAGATACAGGCTTCAACGAGATGTGAATAATAAGCAATAACAATACAACTCACGAAGAGAAATGAACCGCTCATCAATTTATGTAAATAGAGATGACCCAATCCCGGAAATAATAAGGACCATACCAGCGCATACTGTGGCTGCCGTTTATCCAGCATATTCAGGCTCAAACCCTTCATATTGAAAACTGTGACGGGTGAATTCTCATTTTGGGCCAACAGGAAATGCTTGTTCAGATCGATTGTTTTGTGATAACTGTCCCATATGCAATAGATATAGACTGGAATATATAGTAGCACCCACCTCGGGTTCAGTATGTCTTTGGCGACATCAAACCTTCCGTTAAAGGAATACACCATCGCTTTATTGATCCCGGCACCGTTATTTATGACGATTTCCCAAATAATCAGCATAAACCCCTTCAAATAAAGCCCGAGGTTCAGATGACCAAAACCTGGAAAAGCCGCTGACCACCATGCGATGACCCAAGGGTTCCTTAAATAAATTTGGTTAGTATTGAATACCGCCATATAGCTGTTATATCTGCGGATGCGCTTTGCTTCCTTCTTCTGCTCCATCTGGATTGCCCCCGAGTATAATCTTCTTATACTTCTTTACTACGCTTACTCTGCCAACGAACCCGTGAGAATGCCATCCGGTACAAGCTTAGATGAATACTCATCAGGAATAAGTAAATGGGGAACGAGTAACTTATGTGGTAGCCATGCTTGTAATGGAACACGCCAGCTTTTACAGCCAGCCATTCAAACCCGATAGACACTAGTGCCCAAAAGAGAATATACACAACCGTCATGATTTCGGACATCCGCAGCCGCTCATACCCATAAATAAACAAGTATCCAAACGGCGCATACATGAAATAAGAGAATAAGTCAATCCACTCGTATGTTGAGTTGTCCCCCGCATCATATAGATCAAACGGCGGGATCGCGATCGCATGGTCAAACATAAGTCCAAATGTGACACCAATAAGCAGATTAAAGGTTGCTTGGGTAGGTGAAAAGTGCCGGGGAAGCAACCAGACTGCCGTCAAACCAATGACAGCCATCCCAATGACAAACCACTCATTCCCGTTAAATTGAGTGTCATAAACGATTTTTTCCATCACCGAATCCATCCTTCCTTAGTAATCATTCGTTGAAAGAAGCGCCCCGTGAGCAAAGTACAGCTCATTAAAGCTATGATCATCACCGCCTCCATTAAGAAATTCCATCCGGTATAAGTAAGTACGGAGTACCAGCGAAGCATCGCTCCAGTGAACATTTGGAACAGAAACCCATAAGCAGATATTCTCCAGCGCGTGCTGGCTTTGGAGGCAGTTAGAAACACATTCACATAGGTCAGGAGAATGAAAGTGACAGTGATCTCATTTTGCAGGATCATGGATAGGAAGTGGGGGATACTGCTTGTATTTATTTCGAACAGCTTAAAATTGAAAGATAAAAGGGTCAATTTATTAGTAAGTAAAAATTCAATGACCATAACCAAAAGGAAGTTGGCTGCCAGCGGCAGTTTATTGGGCAGACTGGCCATGACCCCAATAGAGAACCATGCGAGTATGAGGAATATGACAATTACCACTACAAAATGCCTCCGCTTCACTGTTAAGATTTGATTTCTAATTTCCCCTTTATTTTGGTGGCTTATGCATGCTGAGCGTTCAATCCTGCTCCGGTATAGCCACTGGCGAATAGTTACCATGAAGAGCCCGTGCGAGGCACGGGCTTTTGTTACTTTCTAGCCAATTAGAGGGGAAATCCACCTTCGTAGCCGCACTTTGTATTCGGTTATTCGCATCCAATTGGCTCATTTACCCTCGTTGCAGCACATTGTATTCGGTTTTTCGAATACATTTGGCCCATTTACCTCCGCGCCGTATATTGTATTCGGTATTTCGAATACATTTGGCCCATTTACCTCCGCAGCCGTATATTGTATTCGGTTTTTCGCATACAATTGGCCCATTCACCATCCCGCCTCTTTAAATGTTTGGCTTTTCATAAGCATTCGCGGGCCATATTACTCTTCAGACCAGATCTGGACTTTGGAGCGTACCCATATACTCATAATAAATCACTCGCTGAGATGCTCCTCTTGCCACGGGGCGAAATTTTCCTTTATCCACCAGCATGCGGCAGTATTTAATGACCGTCATCGTGTGCAGCTCCAGCTCTCTCGCGGCATCAGCCGGGCGAAGGACACGATGGTGACGGATGGCTGACCGCATCAAATCACATTCGATTTTAGAATAGGTTCTCTCAGCGCTTCTATGTGCAGACATTCCTGCCGACAAATATGGATACAGAATGCTCCGCAGCGCGGAGAGGATGAAAGACGGATTTTCTTTCAGCTCATCCAGCGATATAAAGAGCAGCGTGCATTCCTGTGACTGTAGGAAAAGCCCGCGGTTCAGGTCCATCCGGTATTTGCTCCGGTCCGTGCCATGTGAGCCAAAGTCCATAATCTCAAATGCAATACGCGAGGCTCCGACCTCCCATAGTAAATCGACAAAATAGGATCTGCCACGCCAGTCCTTAACTTCATATTCTGGGTGTAGTCCCTGAAAATGTCCGGCCAGCGGCCACCATACCTGTTCGATAAACAAGCGGTTACCATAGCCATGACCACGTTTTAGCGCATCAAGCCGTTCTCCCTTTCTTCGTTTAATATGTTCGTCCAGCCATCGCTCATGTTCTTCCCTAAAGCCCATGTTCATCCCTCACTCTGCAATAAAATTTTGCTTCTAAACGCACAAAACCCCGCCTCCTTCCGAATGGGTTAGGAGACGGGGCATACTTTGCCGCGTTTGCTTGTATCTATACTTAGTGTGCCACTTTCGGCTGGCTAAAACAATACAAAAATATCAATATAGTGACAGAATGGGTTTTACCGGACTGCTCTTGTTGATGTCTCACGGAAAATCTATTGTATATATCCGGTAACACTGACTAAGCACTTCAACCCTATCGATTCTTCTCAAGTGTAAGTCCAAAAATCGGATATGTGTATAGCCCAAGCAATGCCTGCTATAAACACAGTTTCCAGCATCCTCCCTGCAATCTTCAGTATTCAGCCAAAAGTCATAGTAATTAATTGATTGTCTAATGACATAATCTATGGTATCAATTGTAAGACGAAGAACAAAATGCAAACAAGGAAAGAGGTTTTTTGATGTGGGATCGTAAAGAAATAAAGGGAAGGGCTAAGAATGTCCTCCGCACCTCGTATTGGAAGGCTTTTGTAGTAAGTTTACTGCTGGTCTTTCTCGGAGAAGGCTCGGGTCTTCCAAGCTTTAATCGGAACTGGGGATCGTCAGCACGTTCTAAAATTTCTAGCTCCGGTGTGGAATTAGATTGGAGCGTGTTAGGATCCTTTCTTGCATTCGCATTATTCATAATTGGCATCTTCGCAGTAATTGGAATAGCGTTTTATATCCTGATCGCTTCCCCCCTTACTGTTGGTTCACTGCGTTACTTCAAACGATCTGCCGAGGGAGAAGTCCGGATGGGCAATGTCGGCTATGCGTTTAACAGGGACCGGTATTGGGCTATTGTTCTAACTATGCTCTGGAGAGGTTTCTTGAATTTCTTATGGTTCCTGCTGCTGATCATTCCTGGCATTGTAAAATCCTATGCGTACAGCCAGGTGCCTTACATCCTTGCGGACAATCCGCACATAGGGTATAACCGCGCAGTAGAATTAAGCAAGCAAATGACACGCGGTCATAAATTCAGCATGTTTGTGCTTGATTTGAGCTTCATTGGCTGGATTCTGCTGGGCCTGCTGGCGCTCGGCATCGGCGTCTTATTTGTCCAGCCCTATATCAATGCCACGAAGGCCGAGCTGTACCTGGAGTTGCGCCACAATGCGCTTTCGTATAATTTGACAACAGCCCATGAACTCCGGTTAGCACAGACCCCCTTTTACTAGAAACATATCTGTTATCTGCATACCACTATTTAGGACAGATTGCCCCCTTTGAAAAAGCAGCAGCAGCCCCGTAGACCGGAGGTTGCTGCTGCTTTTGTATGTAAGACCGCGTCTTTCGGGCAATTTTGCCCGGGAGGAAATAAATAGAAACTTTGGATAGGCTTTTACGTAGTAATACAAAGTTTATGAGCTTGAAGCAAAGCAAAAAATTCCAGGTTCTGGGGCAACTGGATTTCATTTTTCTAATGAGAGGAGATCATATTCCTATGAATATAGCCGTCAAGCTGATGCATCGATTCAAAGACTACGATAACCGGAGTAAGCTGAAGGTCTATCAGGACCAAACGGAGCTCATCAAAAACCGGAATCTGCAAGCATGGGAGGATGGCCAGCTTCAAGCGGAATCCCTACGGCTGCAAAAAGAAGCGCGGTCGGGTACGCCATTGGACGAGCTGCTTGTTGATGCTTATGCGCTTGTCTGCGAGGCAGCGAAAAGAACGCTCGGACTGCAGCCTTACGATGTCCAGATCATGGCTGCGATCGCACTGCATGAGAGATTCTTAATCGAGCAGCATACCGGTGAAGGAAAAACGCTCTCTGCGGTTATGCCTGCTTATCTAAATGCACTGACCGGCGAAGGTGTTCATGTGCTGACCTTTAACGATTATTTGGCCAAGCGCGATGCCGGGTGGATGGGTCCGGTGTATCGTTTCCTCGGATTAACGGTTCAGCCAGTGCTGGCGGGCATGAGCCTGTCCCGGAAACGGGAAGCATACGCCGCCGATATAACCTACGTTACGGCGAAAGAGGCCGGCTTCGATTACTTACGCGACACGATCGCACTAAGTGAAGCCGATACCGTACATCGTCCGTTCCACTATGTCATCGTTGATGAAGCGGATTCGCTGCTTCTTGACGAAGCACGGGTGCCGCTGGTCATCAGCGGGGAGTCGGACTCTTCCATCAGTGACGGCATTCTGTTCGCAGAAGTGGCCCGGCAGCTACAGCCCGCGGAGCATTACGACTTCGATGAGTTCCAGCGGAATGTTTACTTGAATGAAGCCGGCGCTGCGAAAGCGGAATCCCTGCTGGGATGCGGTAATTTGTACGATAGCCATAATTCTAACTTGTTAACGTCATTAAATTGCGCGCTGCATGTGGAATCGTTATTAAACAAAGACATTGATTATATCGTCCGGGACGGTAAAATCGAGCAGATCGAGGAATATACCGGACGCGTGGCCGAGAACAGATATTTACCGGACGGGCTGCAAGCCGCGCTTGCGGTCAAAGAAGGGCTGCAATGGACCGTTGGAGGGAGAATTCTCGGCACAATTACCCTCCAGCATTTCATTAGCCTGTATCCGGGAATTTGCGGAATGACGGCGACCGCGCACGCTTCCGCAATGGAATTCAAAGCGGTTTATATGCTGCAGGTCGTGCAAATTCCGCCGAATCGGACAAACATACGGATCGACCATCCGCACATGATTTATACCCATAAAGAAGCCAAATTTAAAGCGCTTGTACAAGAAATCTCGTCCGTTCACAAGGCGGGACGCCCTATTCTCGTTGGAACGTCCAGTGTCCAGGAGTCTGACATGCTGGCGGGGGGATTAGCGGCTGCGGGTGTACCTTGTCAGGTTCTGAATGCAAAAAACGACGCAGAAGAAGCCGGGATCATCGCCAAAGCCGGAGAAGTCGGCGCCGTCACGGTGTCTACGAATATGGCGGGACGCGGCGTCGACATCAGGCTTGGTGGAGGTGACCCCGCGCAAGCAGAGGCAGTAGCCAAGCTGGGCGGGTTGTACGTAATTGGCACTCATGTGAATGAAAGCGTACGGATCGACGACCAGCTGCGCGGGCGTTCCGGCCGCCAAGGCGACCCGGGAGCCTCCGTATTCTACGTAAGCTTAGAGGACGAGCTGATGCTGCGGTTCGGATTCGATAAAGCGGTTCGCGTTCCCAGGCAGGATGAGGCTCTCAATGATCCGGTGCTCCGCAGCAAAATCGCGCATACCCAGCGCGTGATTATGAGTCAAAACTTTGATATCCACCAGGAACTGAACGGTTATTCGGATATGGTGGAGGATCAGAGGCGGATTCTATACGCGGAGCGGCTCGGGATTTTGCAAGGCACGAAACCGATGAGCCCTGCGGAGCAGCGGGTCCGGCTTTTTTATATCGACGGGTTCTGGGCGGACCATCTGGCATACGTCAATTACCTTCGTGAAAGCATCCACCTGGAGAGCCTGGCCAGCCGCAGTCCGATCGATGAATTTCATGCGCAGATTACCCTGGCCTACGATCAGATTCCGGCTAAAATAGACCGTGAAACGGCAAATATGCTTAAAAGGCTTAATGGTTCGAATGATCCGGCAAAATGGGATGAGTTCGGTCTCAAGAGTCCCCCTTCCACCCGGACTTATATTATCAACGATCAATACCTGCAGAATAAGCGCAGCTCATGGACCGGAACGACTGTATTGGCTTATTGGCTTCGTCCGCTATTGAGGAAGATATTATCGCCGGTACTCAAGCTGCCTAAATATTGATTGTTGTAGCGTCTCGGACTCCCCGTCAAACCGTGCATGCGGATTTCCCGCACACGGCTTTCCTCCGTCAGTTCCCCATCTTCAGGAGCGAGTTTCCTTCATCCGTCGCCGAATTGCCTATTTCACTCCTGAATTAGGAACATGTGGTGAGTAAACTTGTTAGAAATACCATTCCCGCTGATTCCAGTACCTTGTTTGGAATCAGCCGGTTTGACACCGTAGATTTCATTTGACGCATAAAGGCTGGCGCACTCATTCGCATCCATTGATCCAGACGTTCAAACTTTTTCTTCACATTCCCTATGCCATAATAATTAGATGATGCGACTGTGAGGCGCACCACAAAACTAGCCTGCTCCTACGGAATGAACGTAGGAGCAGGCTAGTTACAGTTTGTTAACATGTTTCAATATAACAAGCTCAGCTATTAATCCATTGCAGATATTGCAGCAGCCGCCTAATCATTACTGCGCTCTCTGCACGGGTTGCCGGCTCTTTGGGCTTGAAGTCTCCTGAGGGAATCCCCTGGATAAGCCCGGCTTGCGACAGTATAGCCACAGACTCAGATGCCCATGCTGAAATGCTGTTCCGGTCGGTGAACACTTCTATTCCGGATAACTGCGGCAGCTTCCCTGAAAAGTTCAGCGCCCGGGCCATTACTACAGCCAGTTGCTCCCGGGTAATGAAATCTTCCGGTCTGAATACATTCTTCCCGAAGCCGTCCATAATTCCTGCTGCCTGGATCATGCCGATAGATTCAGCATACCAGGCTTCTGCCGGGATATCCGCAAACGGGCTTGCCGATGTATTGTCATGAAGTCCAAGCGAGCGCACAAGCAATGCTGCAGCCTCACCGCGGGTAACTTGCTGCTCAGGTGCAAAGGATGCGCCGCTTGCCCCATCAACAATCAGCTTATTGGCAAGCAACTCAATGTCAGCCTGCGCCCAATGTCCAGCCAAATCCGCAAAGAAATGTCCGGACGTAACGACCGCATATGCACGGTTAAGCGGCGTGTAGACTATAGCCCGGCCCGCTCGGCCGTCAGTGGCAAACACTGCGGGTACAAAATGAAACTCCTGGTCGTTATCCACCCATACCACAGTTGTTGTCTTCGGATCGGCTGGCGAGGCAAGAGGAAGTACACGCCTGGTGTACAGAGGGCTATAGCTCTCTGCCTGGACACCATCTATATCAAGCGAGAAGTCTAAGGGGTTGCCGAGCAGCTTATAACCCTTCTTCATAGAAGCTGCATTGAAGCTGGCGCTAGTTGCTGGTGCGACTGTGCCTATTCCGACTGTAATGATCCTGCTGTCAGGCCGTTGAAGTAACGGGTCAAGAAGCAGTTCGAAGCCAGCTCCATTCACTTCAATGGTTAACGAAGCACCCGGCCGTTGTTTGGACATCTCCCTCAGAACTGAAAGGGATAAATCAACAAATGCGATATCCCTGCTGTTCTCGAGCTTGATTACAGCTTCCTTGTTAGAAGCAAACGCCTGGACTATAAAAGCATCATCAGGCTTGACCCGGATCGCCGATCGGCCATCATCCAAGGTTTCGAGCGTTGCTTGCGCCAGAAGCTCCTGATCATTAGCGTTAAGCCTGATGAGGACAATGGCAGGATTAGGTGTACTCTGAACGACATTTGCTTCCTGCACAAAAGAGGACCCCGGAGCTGCCGTTGGCGTCTCTGTTGGCGTCGCTGTCGGCGTTGCCGTAGGCACCGCTGTCGGTGCTGCCGTGGCGTCGCTGTCGGCGTTGCCGTAGGCACCGCTGTCGGTGCTGCCGTTGGCGTCTCTGTCGGCGTTGCCGTAGGCACCGCTGTCGGCGTTGCCGTTGGCGTCTCTGTCGGCGTTGCCAGCAAGGTTAGATGAGTGCGGCCTGCATCTCCCATCTGCCCGGCATACACATTCACGGGCAGCTCCATGGGAGCATAACCCTGTGCTGACAATTGGAGCGTATATACGCCGGCAGGAATCTCTTCCAGCTTGTAAATACCCTCGCTGTCGGTGACGGCACTGAAGCTGTTTATAGATGCACTAGCTCCCACCAGCGGTATATTCCCCGCGCCATAGACTGAACCGATAACCGTCCCTGTCTGGACAGGGGCGGGAAGCACTGTGATGTCTGTCTGTGCCGTCAAGGCGCCTTGCACAGAAGTAATACTAACCGTCGCTTCGCCAGCAGCAACAGGTTCCACCTGCCCGTTCTGGTCAACGGTGACAACCTCCGTGTTGCTGGAGCTCCAGATGATAGCCGGATTCGTTGCGTCTTCAGGCATAACGGTTGCCTGCAGCTTTACAGAGGGCTCGCCGACTCTCAGGGTTAACCGGGAGGCACTCAAGCTAACGCCGCTGACCGGAATGAACGTACGGATATGACCGTCTTCAAGCTTGAACTGGTGCCATGCCTGAATCAGCCGATGCTCATTCACCTCATACAGATCCAGATATTGTCCGGCAAGGACAGCCGGTATATCCGTATCCGGAATATAATCAGCCGCGTCCACCGGCAGCGCACTGTCAAGCAGCGGCGGTAACATCCCGGTACTCCCCAGAACATAAGCAAAGTTGCCGCCGGACTGGTTCGGTTCAGCCGTTATTGCTGTGGAGTCTACCGCCTGGCCCGGATGAATCGCAAGCAGGCCGATTTCAGGAGCGTACTGACTGACAACAAGCTGAAGATCACGTGAAGCGGTGGCGAAGCCCGCATCCGTTACTTGCAGACGAATATTGAAGGTGCCGGCCTCTTCCGGAGTGCCCCGCAGCTCTCCACTGGTGCTGACACTCAATCCTTTCGGAAGCCCTGATGCACTCCAAATCAGTCCGGCATGGGCGCCATCGAAGCCTGACAGGTCTACGGAATAAGGTTGACCCTTGAGTACCCCGGGAAGCTCCTCCGTCAATACGGCAGGACGCAGGTAGGGATAACCGTTATTTACATTGGCATGAATGTTCCAGGTATTGTTGAAATCCCATCCTGTATAGCTACTCTGCTTCTTCATCTCAATGGTTGTTAGTGCCTTAATATCTATTGTGCTGTTTGTGAATAAATCCGTTCCACTAGTAATGATTCCACTGGCAGGAATTCCTGTTGTCGTCGTATCAAAAACAGAACGCACGATATTAATCTCATTCCCATAAGCTCCAATGCCACCTCTCCATGTATAGATTCCAGCATTCGAAGTGGAGATACGTCCTGCAGCATAGGTATTTTTTATTGTATTATGATGCTGATAGCTTGTAATTCCGCTCGTGAAAACAAAGAAATCGGGAGACTCATTGCTTATCTCTCCAGTCGAATAAGAATCTTCTACAGATCCGTAACCCTGAGCACCCACAAGACCGCCGGCATACATGTTAGGGGAATACGAGACTGTGACAGAGGCACTGGAGGAAGAACGGATTAGGCTGGAATTAACCAGAGAGCCTGCTATTCCTCCGGTTGAGGTTACTTCACCATGGATTCCGCTTCGAACGTTCCCTTGCGTATAGACGCGTTCAATACTCCCCCCGCTTTGAAGCCCCACCAGACCACCTGCTAGGGAGCCGCCGTTTATATTGACATTCAGACTGATATTTCGGATCACACCGATAGATTGGCCAAAGAAGCCGACATTAGTCCAGCTGGTGCCGGTTACTTCCACACCTGTAATTGTATGACCCTGCCCATCAAAAATCCCGCTGAAGGCAGAATAAGCATTCCCGCCAAGCGGCATCCAATTCACCCCTGATAAGTCAATATTCTTCATCAGGCGAATATGCGCGCTCAAATAATCCTCCTGATTCTGATTAAGGTACACAAGCTGCTCTCTGGTGGACACTTCCACCCACCCGTCTGCAACAGGTGGGATGACATTGGCTTCATTGGAATCCGGAGCTGCATAGACCGTTAAGGTATACAGTCCAAGTTGTCCCACGAGCATCACAATAACCAGCAAGGCTGCCGGTATAGTCAGGCGTTTTTTCATTACAGTCTCCCCTTTGGTTACAAAAATAATGGTTCATTCCTCTGCGAAATCTGCCGAAGCTGCGGATTAAAAAATAGTATAATATATGAAATGAATCGAAAGGTCCCGTTTTTGTTTCAAATTTGATAGAAAGTAGTGTGCAGCATGAACCTCTCATCGGCTAACAGCAAAACCTCAGCCCAGCGAATCGTCGGCTTCAGCCGGGAAAAGAACGCCTTATCTCATTGGCTTGCTGCCCCCGATGCCGGTTCGCAGATCTTCTCGGTAACCGGTATTGGCGGTATCGGAAAAACCACCCTGCTCACAGAAATGAACGCCGAAGCCCGCCGTTCCTCCACACTTACAATATGGATGGACGGACAGCTCTGTCTGCAGACTCCAGGTGCTTTTCTGTCCTATCTGGAGATGAGTCTGGAGATGGAGTACGGCCTGACTCGGGCAGCAGACGAGACAATGCTGACTTATGCAGTAAGGGAATTAACCCGCCAGAAGACCGTTTTGATTATAGATAACAGCGAGCACGTGGACTGTATTGAAAGCTGGCTGCTGGCCAGTCTGTTACCCAGGCTGGCCGACGCTGAATGCCTGTTCATTCTGGCCTCCCGGAGCGGTCTTCCGGTCAAATGGCATTCGCATCCTTTCTGGTCCAGGCGAATTCATTCTTACCCTCTGGAGCTGTTCTCCCGTGAAGAGATTTATGAATATCTGCAGGACAGCGGGCTCTCCCCGGCCCTTCAGCTTGATATCGTACATAAGACAGAAGGCCACCCCCTGCTGCTCGCGCTTACGCTTGATATGCTGCTCCGTCAGGAGCCGGAGAGACAGGAACGCGAATACCAGCTTCCTGGGATACTCAGCACAGAAATGCTGAAGGAAGTCGCTTCCCCCTTTATGTACGAGGCTCTGCAGCTTTTATCTCTCCTTCCTGCGGCAGATCAGACGATCCTGAACCAATTGCTGGCCAGCCCCCTGTCCGCCTCTGACTATGCGGAGCTGAGCAGATTGTCTTGTGTGCGTACCGGCTTGAACGGATTATGCCTGCATCAGCTCGTATCGCGGATGTTGCGGGAAGACTTCCAGCGGCGGGACCCGGGACAATATCACCGGATGCGGTCCAGAACGCTTGAGCTGCTCACAGAGAGGTTCCCTGCGTCCAATAAACTGCAGCAAATGCAGATTGCCGCCCATGTGCTGGAGTTATACCGCGAACAGCTGCCTGTTGCCGGCACATATACAGATTTCACAGCAGTAAGGAGCCTGGAACGGCAGCGGGGTTATGAGCCGGGGGATCTTCCTTATCTGCACCGTTTTCTTGAGGCATCGCTGGCACAATCGGACTGGCAGTCGGAGCTGATTGCAGACGGGGAACATCACCCGTTGCTGGATGATATTGCAGCGCATGATCCGGACAGCATTGTTGTCCTGTGTGACAGCAGCGGGATTCCGCTGGGATTCTCGGCCGGCTTGCGGCTGCATGCACTTACGCTGTCCTTACTCGACCGTTACGCGCCATCCCACAGGCACCTGCTGGGAGAATTGGCCGGGCCTCAATACACCCTGCCAGCGGAAGCTGCTGATACATTGTTCATTCTGCTGGCAGCGGTAGATATAGAGCAACCCTATTACCGGCCGGATGAGCTGGGGGCCATGCTGCTCCAGTCATGGCTCGTGTATACTTCCGGCGGCTTGCGAACCATTGTAGCAACAGCTGATAACCAGTTGAACCTGCTATTGCCGCATCTGGGCTTTCAGGAACAGATACAGTCGAGACTTGAACCGAATGTTCCCGCGAAGCTGACCGTGTGGGACCTGGATTTCCGCCAGGTAACATTTGAGGTGTGGGTACAGCGGGTGTTTCAGTTGGCTGTGCAAGCCCCGGAAGCAGACTTACCGCAAGAACCGCAGCCTCAGGACTGGAAGGATGTTAAGCAAATAGTTCAACATTTGTACAGTGATGCACTGCTCGAGGAAATGCCATTCGTGCAGCGGCTCGGGCTTACCGGAGGGTCTGTACGTCGGCAGGTGCAGCATATCTTGATGGATAAGCAGCCGCCTTATCCGCTCACAGAGCTGGAGCAAAGCATATTGCGAGAGTGTTATCTGCAAAAGAACTACCGCAAATCACAGCTTGCCGATGCTTTTCATATGAGCCGCACTACATTCTACCGTCACTCCAGGCTGGCATTAATCCATCTGGGGCATGTGCTCACAAGAGTGCTGAGGGATACTGATCTGCACGGTAACAGATAGCGGAAGGTGGTACGAAGAATGAATGACAAGGACGGAATTCCTCCTGCGGGAAGCTTCGGACAGCTTGATCAGATGTGGTTCAGGTTTCGGAGCATCGTTCAGCACAGCGGTGGTAACGAAAAGTGGTCACTCCGGTTGCAATTCCTTGAATCGCATATGCTCCTGATTCCAATATCTGCCCGGGGCTGGATAACGGTAGACGGCAAGTATTGTGAACTCAGACCCGGATATGTGTTCGTGTGCCTGCCGGGGCAATTAATCGAAGCACAGCTGGACAGCTCAGGCGAGCAGGGGTTATACATTCTGCGCTTTGATGTATTTGGGCATGTTAATCTGCCTGGACCTCATGGACCCCATGAATCTCATGAACCGGCAGGCTCTTCGGAGCCTCATTTCCCCTTCCCGTTAGAAGGGGAAGCAGCAGTTGCTTCAACGATTACTTACAGCAAACACTGTGAAGCCATCGCCGCTTCCATGGACAGCATCTCCCCCATACAGCGGCTGCGGGCCCAGAGCAGATTCTATGAACTGCTGTACAGCTTGCTCAGCGATGCAGACCAGCTGCAGCCGGGCGATACCGACGCTGTTATGGAGCGGATCAAGACTTATATAGAGCAGCACTACCGCGAGGAACTCTCCATCGCTCTGCTGGCTGGCGAGGCAGGCACCAGCGCAAGACATTTCATCCGGCTGTTCAAGCAGAGATACGGTCTCAGCGCGATTGAATACTTGACCGAATACCGGATCAGACAAGCAAGGAGCCTCATGCTGCCGCACATGAATTATGAATTGAAGGATATCGCCGCCTACGTCGGTTACAAGGACGTCCCTTATTTCCGGCGCAAATTCAAGCACATTACCGGTGTAGCTCCGGCAACCTTCATGCGAAATGCCAAGCTGAAGATCGTTGCCTGCCACGGCAGCCTGATCGGGGCACTGCTTACGCTGAATATTATTCCCTGCGCTGCTCCGGCTGACCATCCGTGGACTGAATATTACCGCCGCAAATATGAGTCAAGTGCAGTGCTGCCGCTTGCCCAGGATGATAATAGCAGAATCGAGCAGCTAACCTCCATCAGTCCTGATTACATTCTTGGTCTGGAGCAAACGCTAAGTCCGGCCATACAGCAGCTGCTTGGAGAGCTTGCCTCTACTTATCTTGTGCCCGGTCATCCCATGGACTGGCGGACGCAATTAAGATTCATTGGAGAATGCCTGGGCAAGTCAAAGGAGGCGGCGGCATGGCTAAACCGGTATGAGCGCAAAGCCGAATCTGTACGTGCAGACTTCGCTCTTGAACCCGCCGGGGTCAGACTGCTGATTGCCCGAATATCCGCCTGGACAATCACCGTGTTGTCTAACCGGAGTCTGGGTGAAGTACTCTACGATGATCTGCAGTTTATTCCGGCGGACATTGTGAACCGCAAGCTTGAAGGACAGACCCTGACGCTGGAAGAGCTGGAGTCCGCGGATACGGACAAGCTCCTGTTGATTGTTGATGAGGATGCCCGCTCGCAGGCCATCTGGTCCAGGCTCCGGGATAAGGCGCCGTGGAAGCATCCTGATCCTGCCGGATATTCGCGTGTTGAACACCTCCCTCCCTTCCCTTGGACGGAGTATACCTCTTTTACACAGGAGCTGATTCTTGAGCTGGCCCCGTCTCTGTGGCGTAATCGGACATAAAATATTGGCGTGATCGTCAATAGTCGAATCCTCAGGATTGTTTTATACTCCTAACAGTGATATTGATTCTCACTCTCAGGTGAGGATGAAGGTATCGATACTCAGGAGGTTACAAAATATATGAGACAGATGAGACAAGGTATGGCATTCTGTATGGCTATTGTACTGATATTGATCATGGCGGCCTGCTCAAATAAGGATGGACAGGCCAAGGCTGACGCTACAGCGGAAGCGGACTTTCGTGTAGTGAACAGTGAACAAGGTGAGATTAAGATCCCTGCCCATCCGGCCAGAGTCATTGGCCTCTCCGTAGTCTATCCCGAGTTCCTGCAGGCCTTAGGCGTTACCCCCGTAGCTGTGCAGAACTATCAGGAGGATTTCCCTACCTATCTGCAAGAGCCGTTCAAGGATACTCTTAAAATGGGCATTGCCGAAACCCCGAATTTTGAAATGATACTAGCCTCCGATCCTGATCTGATCCTGGCTCCGGTATGGTGGTCGGGCAAGGACTATGACCAGTTATCCGAAATCGCGCCAACGGTGCTGCTGCCTGAGCGCGATGACTGGCGTGATGAATTGAAGGATATCGCCGAGGTGCTGGGCAAGAAGGATATTGCCGAGAAGGTCATACAAGAGCTTGCGGATCAGGAAGCTGAAGCCAAGCAGAAGCTTGATGACCTGGTTGGCAACGAAACCGTAATGTACATGATGGTTATGCCTAACAGTCTTATCCTCTACGGGGATCAGATCGACCGCGGAAAGTTTATTCATACCACGCTTGGGCTGGAGATGATTCCCGACTTCCCTGCCAAGGACCCGTCATTATCCATATCCCTGGAGAAATTGCCCGAATATAACCCTGACCACCTTATTCTTCAGCTGAACAATGAGGACAGTGCTGAAGTTAAGCAGACCTATGAGAATATGGTGGATAGTCCTTTGTGGAAGAATATGAAAGCAGTTAAGAACAATCAGGTGTACATGATGGCGGGCAAGGATTGGTTCAACCTGGGAATGTCGCCGCTGGCGAACCGTTATGCGATTGATGCGGTTCTAGAGGCCTTTGAAGACAAGTCAAAATAAAGGGGAAATAAGGATGTGCCATACCGGCGGGACACCATGGGCAGAACGTTATTTCATCCATCCGGAAGCTGCAGAGAACGCAGTGGTTACTTTATCGCTTACCGAATTAAGCCTGCCCGCCAGTGCGGAGCAGCTGCTGAGCACGTATGCCGCCATGCTCGGAACAGAGGACAAGCGCTTGGCGGCTGCCATCTTGTGCACCTGGATCGCCGGCATTTGCGGAGCCAAATATGCACTGCTCACGGCGGCACACCCTATGGCTTATGCTTTGCGCCTTGGCAACCTGTCTGTGCAGCTCATCCGCACGGAGGGATACCCCGAATTCGCCTTTTATCTTCATGAGAACCTGGACAATATCCGGGAGCGGGCTGGATGTGGACAAGAAGCATTGGAGGAGCTTGGATTGTTCTACAAGAATGATGTCAGACCGATTATTCATGCTCTTGCCGAAGCCGCGCAGACCAGGGCTGTAATGCTCTGGAAGCATGTTTATAATCAGCTGTATACCTTTGTGGAAGAGGATGTGCAGGAGGAAGCAGATGACAGCCGCCGCAGCTTTATTATGGAGCAATTCCAAGCGGTGACATGGGAACTGGAGCCGGAAGTATTCGGCCTTCGCAGCAACCCGTTCCGTATCCGGACCAGATTCCGGACGGACCCCAGCCCTCCCCATCACATGATATCTATTAAGGCAACCTGCTGTCTGGCCTACCTGCTCAGAGCGGATCATGGATATTGCAGCAGTTGTCCTATACTGCCGGTGGATTGGTAATAAGCATAGGAAAACCATCATTAAGGCTGGGCTATTTCAACATGTATTTCAATCGTCTGTAAACTGGTTGTGCTATTAACTGTAGAACTGCCAGAATACAAGCAACCCCACCAGAACAACCATCATGACTATAGGAAGAATAGCTGACCACTTGCCACGGGCAGTTGAAGCAGAGCGGTTCTTCCTCCAGGACAGCAGCAGCGCGGCCAAGAATAACACCGCCAGTCCAGTCAGACCATAGTTAATCAAAATCTGCGGATACACTTCGGCATAGGCACGTTCATTGTTGCTGAGCATCCTCAAGGCCAGAACCAGGTTATTCACCACAATGCCGGTTCCTGTCAAGGTGAGGCCAGCTGCCAGCATGCGGCTGACGGCACGAGGTGCAGGGCGTGTTCCGGATCTTCGCTTGTTCAATATTGCCTGTATCAGCAAGACAAACGGGGCGATAACGAAATAGAGGATGGCCAGTGCCGCAAGCACGGCATTCAAGAGCAGCACCGGCATTGATTTACCTGCAGGCAGCGGCAAATAATCTGTCGTATATACCGAGATGGCCTGTACCTTACCCTTACTGACCGTGGCATGCAGCATTGGCCAGGCATCCAGCGCCGCGTCTCCGCTTACTTTCTCATAGAGATAGGGCTGAACCTGCTTATAGCTTCCGGTCATCCCGGCAAGTGATACCCGGAGTTGATCCCCTCCCTGCGGCTCAAGCTTCATCAGCGTAAGATAGGGGAATAGATTCATGAAGCCGTGTCCGGGGCGCCGCGCAGCCATGAACTCGCCTTGAACCTCTGACGAATCCGGCAGCTCACCGGCATCTGCCTGCTCACGCATGCCCAGTATTGCTTTGGTCAGACCATGTACAATATTGGATTCGCTGGCCTGATTGGTCATAATTATGATCGCAAACCGGTCTTCAGGCACAATCTGCAGATTGGTGGCGAATGCAATCGTATTTCCGCCATGTCCGAGCGTACGCTTCATTCCGGGATATTCCCAGAATCCATGGGCAATCCCCGGCATTCCTTCAGCTGAGGTATAACTCTGAGTCAGCATCGTGCCCAGTGTCTCCGGCTTCTCAAACAGAGGAGATGCTTCTCCGGCTGCAGGCATGAATGCCATCGCAAACTTAGCCAGATCTTCTGCAGTGCCGTTATTGCCTCCGTTAGGGTACATGGACATATAATTCCATGATCCTTGCGTAAAGCTCCCTTCTTTTTCGAAGAAATAACCTTTAGCTTTATGCTCCAGCAGCTCCGGACGGTCCTCTACAACAGAATAGGCAATCGAATCCTTCATCCCGAGGGGATCAAAAATATGCTGCTGAACGTATTCATGATAAGGCTGGCCGCTGATTCTCTCTACAATAAAGGCAGCCAGTGAGTTGCCGTAGTTAGAGTAGGCTACAACCTCACCCGGTCTGTAAATCTGTGCCGGCTGGGCCAGTTGCAGACCCTCTTCCAAAGAGCGTACTTCCTCAGGGGACTGATAAGCCATGTCGAACATATACTCTTCGAATCCGGCATTGTGGTTCATCAGATGAAGCATCGTTATGGGATCATCATATTTCAGCCTGATCAGGAAATTGTCCGGCAAAAGCTTGCGGATATCTTCATTCAGATCGAGCTTTCCTTGCTCAACCAGCTGCATTACGGAGGTCCATACGGTAAGCTTGCTGATCGAGCCCCATTCCATTACCGTATCCTTCGAAACAGGGATCTGCTGCTCCAAGTCGGCGTATCCGTAACCCTTGGACAGTACCACCTGGCCATCCTTTACCATAACAACAGACGCACCTACGGATTGTTGTCCTATGTACTCTTTTACATAATCGTCGACAAAAGCTTCCAAACGGGTCAGCGGAATCCCTGATGGGGTTGCTCCCTCTGTTCCCCCGCTGCCTTTCCCGGCAGCAAATGCCGTGATACTGCCGGATAATAGCAATAGTATTGAGAACATAACTGTAAATCCTTTTCTTAACAATTAAACCTCTCCTTTAGTCGGGTAAATTCCTGCAGTTCCCCCATTCTAGCAAAAATCATCCTACATAACATTACAAACAGCTTACATTTATGCCGGATGGACTGGTATTATTTTAATTGGAGACAGCATGATAACCACTCAGGAAGAAGGCATCTCATGAATAACTTTTATAATACGTTAGCTTATATAACTGATACGTTTTATGCACCGGCCCGCTTCACTGTTGATTCAGTGCGGGAGGAACCGCAGAATGCCGAATATGGAGCAGGGTGGTTCCAGCTGAATACCCAGTCCGTTCGGTTTCGTGTTGCAAAAATTACCCCAACGAAGACAGGGCAGTTTGTCGTCTTCTGGGAAAAGGATGCGGAGCGGAAAAACCGGGCATTTGCCTATATGGACGCTCCCGATATATTGGTAATCCATACCTTCCATACCTTCAGCGGGGAGAGTGGACAGTTCGTCTTTCCCAAAGACGTGCTGAGAATGCACGGGGTGCTGGCAGACGGGGATGCACCAGGAAAAATGGCAATGCGCGTGTATCCGGACTGGGATACCGTGACTAATAAGCAGGCTTCTGCTGCGCAGAAATGGCAGCTGCCTTATTTTTCGAGAGTAGCTCCCATGAACGATCAGCATATGCAGGCCTTAACCCGTTTGTATGAACCAAAGGAGTTACAGCTATGATTCTGTTTATTCACCGGAAGGATCTGCGGACTGATGATCTACCGGGTTTGATCAATAGAACTCTACAAGGACATATTGAGCAGCAAAAGAGCTGCGCCTCAAGCGTGAGCTGCGAACCCGCGGCAGATACGGGTTCCGCGCAGCCGTTTCCACTTACATGAATCAAAACTCTTTATTCCTGTGTATCCGCACTGCCAGCAGATAAGATACTGCAAATATAACGACAGCAACAATCAGGGAGACATAACCTGTCTCAGCGCCATTAAAGTTCACAGGCTTCCACAACAATCCCAGCAGCATCCACACCAGAAAACGGATGGCAACGGATAAGGCTGCGGACACCATAATCATCATCTCACTTTTCTCCACACCGAATTTAAGAATAACCGGATAGTAGATTGAAATGGTTGAGATGGATAAGGATAAGCCGAATGTGAACCCGGTTGACAAATTAAAATGAGTTGTGTCTATCCCTCTTACATAAGTAAGAGCCGGAGTAACTATACTTACTGCAGAACCCGTCAGGATTAACAGGATGAACGAAAGGTATTTGGCATTGATCACGGTTTTCCTTTGGATCGGCATAGTGATTTCAAGCTTACTCCATTTAGAAGCCTCGTCCATCTGCAGAGAGGACCCGATACTTACAGAAAAAATCAAAATCTGTGCAGCAACGATCGAATTCATTACAGAGTGATCGGCCGCCACAAATGAAACAAGCAACAGAGCCAAGGCAATTCCCAAAGATGTCTTTATATTATTCTGGAGAGAATAATAATTATTTAACAACAGCCCCCGCATGTTATTTGCCCCCCTTTACCAGAAGCAGCAGAATCTCATCAATAGATACTTGATCGACAGTGATCCCGGCATATTTTTGCTCAAACCCTTTTTTATCTATTACCAACACATCAGTTTGATGCTCCTTTACTCTGTAAGCAAGTCTATCGCCTTCAGCAATGATCTTGAACTGCTCACTTTTGCAGCGGGCAACTCCGTAGTCATAGATCAGCTCATCCTTCTTCGCAGTCAGAATAATCTTTCCTTGATGAATGAAGGTGATGTAATCGGCGATTTTTTCGAGGTCACTTGTAATATGGGAGGACATCAATATAGAATGCCGCTCATCCTCCACGAACTCCAGAAAAACCTCCAAAATCTCCTCTCTGGTAACAGGGTCTAGCCCTGAGGTAGCTTCATCCAGAATAAGCAGCCTGGGATGATGTGACAATGCGGCTGCTATGGCAAGCTTCATCGTCATCCCCCGGGAGAATTCCTTAATCTTCCGGTCCATGGGCAGACCAAACTTGGCAGTGAGCTTTAAATAGAATTCCTGAACCCATTGCTTGTAAACTCCGCGCATAACCTTTGCAAGCTTGTCCGGTGTCAATACAGCCGGAAAGTTTGCCGTATCAAGAACCACTCCGATGTCTTCACGGATTGCAGTGTCTCTGTCTGTCATGACCCGCCCAAAAATCCGGATCGTTCCGCTGTCTATATGAACTGTGTTCAAAATAGATTTAATGGTTGTCGTTTTTCCGGCCCCATTCTCCCCCACAAACCCCATGATGGTTCCACTGGGAATGGAGAACGATACATCATCCAGAACAAAATCAGAATCGGCATAGGCTTTTGTCAGTCCGGTTATCTCTAAGCTAAGATTCATTTTTCCCCTCCGTATAAAAGACAGTCAGCATGTCCACCATCTTCTCCAGTTTAATTCCACTCGTGCGGGCAATTTCCGCTGCTTTTATTAAATGTTCTTCTATTTTTTTCAGCTGCTCATCCTGAAACATATCTTTATTGGTGGCTGAAACGAAGCTTCCGCGTCCAACCGTAGTATCGATGAATCCATCACGCTGTAAATCCTCATATGCCTTTTGCACAGTAATAACACTGACCTGAATGGACTTCGCCAGGGAACGCATAGAAGGAATCGGATCTCCTGCCTGCAGTTCTCCACTCATGATCATTCCTTTGATCTGCGAGGTGATCTGCTCATAAATGGGCTTGTTTCTGTTGTTGCTGATGATAATCTCCAAACGCTTCCTCCTTCCACAATATTGTACTTATTGTACCAGTACAATATATTTGATTTACTGATTTTTGTAAACTCGCAAAAATTCTTAAAAAAAGGGCTAACCCCACCACCGGGTCAGCCCTCCACATTACCTGTTTGCATTCGAGAATTGAACATGAATGGACACTACCTCCGACCGCGATCCGATACGGATCGGCGGACCCCAGAATCCATATCCGGAAGATACTATGGAATGAAGCTGCCCTTTCTGCAGATATCCCCCCGACCGCGATCCGATACGGATCGGCGGACCCCAGAATCCATATCCGGAAGATACTATGGAATGAAGCTGCCCTTTCTGCAGATATCCCCAGTCATTCTCAAACAATCTGTCAGTCAATACATTGGCAGGCGCGATCTGCCCGCGGTGGGTATGACCGGATACCATCAGATCAATCCCCTGCTCCTCTGCTGTGTCGAAGCCGACCGGTTGATGCTCCAGCATAAATACCGGCTTCGAGCCATCTATGTTCTCCGTCAGAACAGACAGCTCCGCTCTATCCTTATCACTGTAATCCTTCCGCCCGATCAGCGTCAGCCAGTCTCCCACCTCAATGGCTTCATCATAGAGAACCTGAATCCCGCTCTCCTCCAGAAGACTGATGATCTCCTCCGTCCCGCCTTTGAACCGGTCATGATTACCCAGAGAAGCATATACGCCGAGCGGCGCTTCAATCTCCGCTAAAATCGCACCGATGCCCTTGTCCTTATACGGCACAATATCATCATCCACAATATCACCGGGGAATAATACAATATCCGGCTTCAGCGCATTGATCTCCTCTACCATCCGCAGCGCATGGCTTTTACCCGACAAATAGCCAAAATGCATATCAGAGGCCATCACAATATGAAGTTCACCGGTCGCCGGGCCCGTCTTGCCGATCTTCAATTCATAGGAACGGACAACCGGACTGTAAGCGTTGAAGCTCCCGAATCCAAGCAGACCGGCCAGCAGCAGCATAGTAAGAATTCCCGACCACTTCTGAACGGTATGACGCGGCAGCCTGCTCAGCTTCGTTAACCAGACCGATAGATGAACAAGCGGCAGCAGCATAATCAATAAGCTGAACAATGCCAGCCAGAAGCTGCCGATAACACTTAAAATGGCCGATCCTGCGACCACTCTGGACAGGATCAGCGAGCTGGCCAGAAAAACAAGCGCAAGGATATAGAAAAGCCGGAACCTGCCCGACACTACCGGCTTGATCCAGCCCCAGCCGCTCCAGCCGATGTAGAATACAATTAAGGCATATACAATGATAAATACGATTCCGATAAGGATATACATGTTAACCACCTTATGTGAATTTCATCCGAGCACAAAAGCTTTTCTAACCAGTCTACAGTAACTTCAGGCACCACTGCAACTTAGCTGCGTTTTGTTGTTGACATTGTCCTGTAATTATCATTTAATGGTTTGGACCTTTCCTTACTTTATAGACAACCCTGGAGGATTTCATTATGGCCAAACCTTTCTTTCCGCGGCTGCAGGGAAACAGCCGGGGCTGCTTAACCTTTGAGCCTTTTTTCCTGATTCCCTACAGCATGTTCTCCACCTATGCCACGCT
Organism: Paenibacillus sp. IHB B 3415; assembly: GCF_000802655.2. NCBI lineage: Bacteria > Bacillati > Bacillota > Bacilli > Caryophanales > Paenibacillaceae > Paenibacillus > Paenibacillus sp. IHB B 3415. Next base: position 53,822 of record NZ_JUEI01000065.1, read on the forward strand.
TTATATGTACGAGCTGGGACTGACGGAGCTGAACATCGGCTGGATTACCACCATCGGACTGATCGTACAGGTATTCTCTTCATTAATCAGCGGATATTTAACGGACCGTCTGGGACGCAAGCGGGCCATTTTATATTTTGACCTGCTTAGCTGGAGCCTGGCCACCCTGTTATGGGCCGCATCACAGAATTTGTGGTTTTTTGCGGCAGCTGCGGTCATTAACGGCTTCCAGCGTGTTCCGCATATTGCTTTTTATTGCCTGATTGTCGAAGACACCCGGCCCTCTGACCGGACGTATGTCTTCACGCTGCTGCAGATTATCGGTGTCATCGGAGGGTTGTTTGCACCGCTGGGCGGTCTGCTTGTACACCAGTATGGCATGATTCAGGGAATGCGGATTATGTATGTGCTCGCGTTTCTGTTCATGACCTTCCAGTTCGTCGGCCGTCAGCTAACGACCCGCGAAACCGAAGCCGGAATAAGGAAACGTCAGGAAACACGTGAACTTGGACTGCGGGAAATTATGGTCGAATATGGCGGAGCATTCCGTGAGCTGTGGGTGGAACGCAATCTGCTGCTGATCTTCGGCGTATACATCCTGTTCAACTTTCAGGCCACGCTGAAGAGCACCTATCTGTCACTGTACCTGGCTGATTATCTGCATATGGATAGCGGTATCCTTTCTCTGTTTCCCGCAGTCTCCTCTATAATCATGCTGCTGACCCTATGGCTTCTTATGCCCAAAATCCCGGACCAGAGCGCCCACCGCTCCATGATGGCCGGCTTCGGACTCTCTGCGCTGTCCAATGCCATGCTGGTGTTATATCCTTCGTCCAGCCTCTTGTGGATCGGACTCAGCACCATACTGGCAGCCGTGGGACTGATGATCAGCTCCCCTTATCTGGAGGCTGCCGTACAGAACGCCATCGATGACGATAAGCGGGCCAAAGTATTTTCCACGCTGTCCGTGCTGATCCTGCTGTTCACTGCACCTGCGGGCATCATCGGCGGCTGGGCGTACAAGCTCGATCCGCGAATCCCTCTATGGCTGGTTACAGCTGCGTTCGTCCTCTCATACGCACTGCTGCATCTGTACCGCAGACGGACTGCACAGAATCACAATTCTCCGCAGCAGCTTTCACAATAATTCAGGGCAGGGATGTCCCTCAGACCATTTATGGCCTGGAGGACATCCCTGTTTGGCATCTGTACCGCAGACGGACTGCACAGAATCACAATTCTCCGCAGCAGCTTTCACAATAATTCAGGGCAGGGATGTCCCTCAGACCATTTATGGCCTGGAGGACATCCCTGTTTGCACCTTTACGGCTATGACGTTGAAGAATCCGACTTGATCCGTTCTTTCTCCAGCACCTCTTTGAGGTCATCCTGGATACGGCGGTTCCACAGCGGAACACCGGAGCGGTAGGCCGCCCGGCCGGTCAGGTGGGCTGACAACGGTGAAGTCATAAATACGAAGACAATCCCCAGCAGCAGCTTTGCACTGACGTAATCGAGAAAAAAAGCAAAGTAGAGAAACGCCCCGCTGAGCACACACAATACACCAAGCGTAGCACTTTTGGCAGCGGCATGTGATCTTAAATAGACATCCGGCAGACGGATCAGCCCCACAGAGCTGACAGCACTGAGCAGTGCACCTGTCAGGATAAGCAATACGAACAGTAATTCAACGGCCGTCTTGATCATTTCCATATTCAAACACCACTCCCCTTTCGATATATCTGGCCAGCGCCATCGTTCCGATGAAAGAGAGAATGCCGATCAGCAGAATGTATTCAATGAAGGCCTCAGTCTTGAACAAGATCGAGAGAACCGCCACCATCGCCAGCAGGTTGATTCCGATCGTATCGAGTGCTGCGACCCGGTCAGGCAGCGAGGGTCCTTTGACCAGCCTCCAGGCGCAAATCGCAATCGAAATGACCATGATCGAAAGCGACAGCATGAGTATAAAATGAATCATGAACGGGTCACCTCCAGAATCGCTCGTTCGAACGTATTGCGGATATTGGCACCGAACTGTTCCACATCCTGTATGTCCATCGCATGAATGTATAACGTCCGGTTATCTTTGGATACCTCCAGCACCACAGAGCCCGGAGTCAGGCAGAGCAATGTAATCAGCACAGCAACCTCCCAGTCCGACTCCAGCTCCGTGTGGTACATTAGAATGGCCGGTCGGATGTTGAGGTTCGGCCGAAGCACCGCCTTGACCACGATATAACTGGATACAACGAGTTCCCGCAGCAGCAGGCCAGCCAGCTTCACAATGGCCCATACCTTGCCAAGATACAGCCGCCCGTCGAAGAAACGCCGCATAGCCATGAGAACGGCAATACCCAGCACATACCCGACGATGAAGCCGGAGGCCGTCCAGTCATTATTCAAGAACATCCACACGAACGCTATCATGAGATTTAATAATATTTGAAAGGCCATCTTCATCTACTCCTTCATGACAGCGTTAATGTACTCTGCCGGATCAGCCAGCACGGCCCCGGCTTGAGCCACAAGCCCGTTCACCATTTCGGCGCCGATTCCCATCAGAATGATGAGGACAAACAGCACTGCGGCCGGTGCCATCATAGCTTTATAGCGCAGCGGATGGACCTCTTCCTCGCTTCTTTCACCACCCCAGAATACTTCCTGGAACACTTTGATCAGCGAATAGAGCACAACGAAGCTTGACGCCAGTGCAATAAGTGCAAGAGCGACGTGCTGCTCCCCGAAGCCGCTGCGGACCATCATCACTTTCCCGGCAAAACCGCTAAGCGGCGGTACGCCCACCAAGGCCAAGGTTAGAATAAAAAACATCCAGCCCGTCCAGGGATACCGGCGGATCAGGCCGCCCATTTGCCGTAGCTGCTCCGTTCCTGACGCTGCAATAATCATTCCGCCCAGGAAGAACAGCAGCGCCTTGGCAATCATGTCGTGCATCAGATAGAACACTACCCCGTTTAATGAATCCTGGGTTGCCACCGATATGCCAAAGGCAATAAAGCCTACGCTAATCACAATATTATAATTAAAAATCCGGCTCAGATCATTGTAAGCCAGCGCCCCGACAGCTCCAAGAATCATTGTTGCTCCGGCCATCCAGCCGATCAGCGTATGTGTCAGTCCCGGATCATGAACAAAAATCAGGGAGAATGTACGCGTGATGGCATACAGCCCAACTTTGGTCAGCAAGGCTCCGAACAGCGCTCTTACGGCCAGTGGCGGAGCACTGTATGAATCCGGCAGCCAGAAGAACAGCAGCAGACCGGCTTTGAGCGAGAAGACCAGCAGCAGCAGTACAGCAATTACATTCATGACACCGCCCTGCCCCGCCTCCGCAACACGGACCGCCAGATGCGCCATGTTAAGCGTACCTGTCGCAGCGTACAGATAAGCAATTGCCGCTACGAACAAGCTGGAGGAGATCACATTGACGAGTATATATTTCAGTGTCTCCCGCAGCTGAACCCGGGTTCCGCCGAGTACAATCATCGCATAGGAGGCAACCAGCAATACCTCGAAGCATACGAACAGGTTAAACAGGTCTCCCGTAAGAAAGGACCCGAACACACCGGTCAGCAGGAAGTGGAAGAAGGTATAGTAGTAGAACCGCTCCCGCTGTTCCCCGATGCTTGCGAAGGAAAAGAACAGGCAGGCCGCGCCTACAACCGCCGTTGTTAATACCAGCAATGCCGCAAACATATCAGCCACAAAGACGATGCCGTAGGGCGGCAGCCATCCCCCCATGTACAGCGTTTGAATCCCGTTATTATTTATCTGGTACACAATAATTAACGCAACAGCAATATTGACAAATACACTGATCGCACTGATTATACGCTGCAGGTTAATTCTTTCCTTCAGAAAAATCAGGATGACCGCCGTAAAGGCCGGAATCAGCAAAGGCAGTACCAGCAGATTGTTCATGGTCTCTCCCCCTTGCTACCTTCCACATCATCCATACCTGCCGAGCGGTATGCCCGGTAAGCCAGCACGATGAAGAACGCGGATACCCCAAAGCTGATTACAATCGAAGTAAGGATAAGCGCCTGCGGCAGCGGATCGACATAACTGTCCGCTTTCTCACCAAGCAGCGGTGAAGCGCCAGTCTTAAGTCCTGCCATGGTCAGCAGCAGCAGATGAACACCGTGAGTCAGCAGTGTTGTCCCCAGAAGGATGCGGAGCAGGCTTTTGGATAAGACCAGATATACACCTACGGTAAACAAGACGCCGATCGCCAGGGCAATAAGGATCTCCATCAGTTATCCCTCCCGATCGTAAAGATGATATTCATGGTAACACCGATAACAGACAGGTACACTCCCAGATCGAACAGTGTTGCTGTAGTGAGTTCGGTCTTGCCCATCACCGGCAGCTCGAAATAGCCGAAGGCCTGGGTCAGGAACGGAGCATCGAATACAAAGGAACCTATCCCTGTGAGAAAAGCTATAGAAATTCCGGCCGCAATTAACTTACGGTAATCGACAGGCAGCACCTTCTCTACAAACTCTGTACCGAACGCAATCGAGAGCAGCACGAGCCCGGCTGCAGCCATCAATGCGCCGATAAATCCGCCGCCCGGATGGTTATGACCGGCAAAGAACAAATACAGCGAGAAGGTAATAATAATCACGAAGGCCACTTTGGCCACAGACTGCAGCAGCACATCATTACTGCGCGCATAACGCGGCTTGTTATCGTCCGGCACATCTCTGACCAGATCAGGCTTACTGCCCGGCTCAAGCTGCAGCTTAATCATTGAATAGATAGCCAGCGAGGCCAGACCAAGCACCGTAATCTCAAACATGGTATCAAAGCCGCGGAAATCCACCAGCAGCACGTTGACTATATTTTTGCCGCCGCCGAGGGTATAGCTGTTCTCCACGTAGTAGCTTGAGATGGACTCGAACGGACTACTCCCAAGCGCCGCCAGTGCGACAAGTGTCATCGTTGCCCCGAATCCTACGGCGATGATCAGCTTCGGGATCTTTACCCGGAATTTGACCTTCTCCCGCTTCAGTCTGGGCAAATGCCGGAAGCAGAGCAGGAACAGCGTCACCGACACCACTTCGACAATCATCTGCGTAAGTGCCAGATCGGGTGCACGGAACAGGATGAAGAGCAATGTCACCATATACCCTACCATGCCCGTTAACAGAATTGCCGCAATCCTGGACCTGGCGAATGGAATCGCGAGCGCACCTGTCAGCATGACCAGCACTGCCACGACTTCAAAGAAGGTGACCGGAGCATACTGCCCTTGGCCAAACGTAATTCCGTCTACGTACAGCAATGAACCGCCAACTACAACAATAATCAAGGTGAAAATATACATTAGATAATGGCGCATGGAGCCCGTCATATATAGCCCTGTCACCGAACGGGACACCCGCTCCACCAGCCGGATACTGCCGTCGTAAACCTGGTTCAGCGTGTACCCGCTGCGCCATTCCTTATCGACCAGACTTAACCGTCCATACACACGGTATACGACAATTCCCAGCAGGATCACACCCAGAGTCATCCACACTTCAGCTGTAAAGCCATGCCAGAAATAGATGTTCACATAAAAAGGCGAGCTTGCCGCCAGCTGCGGATGAATAGCATTCATTCCCGGTACAATTAGTGTCTTGGACAATATGTTCGGGAACAGTCCGGTAATAACGGCCAGCAGTGCCAGGAGAATCGGAGGAAGCAGCAGCCCAAACGGCGCTTCATGCGGCTTCTTATCCAGCTTCTCAGGCTGGTATTTGCCGAAAAAGGTATGAAAAACCATAATCATGCTGTATGCAAAGGTAAATATGCTTGCAATCCAGGCCAGCACCGGAAAGATCGTGAAGAAGGATTGCGGGCTGAGGATATCCAGCTGTCTGATGTTCAGTACAGCCGTGAAGAACATTTCTTTACTCAGGAATCCCGCAAACGGCGGGAGCCCTGCCATGGAGAAGCTGCCGATCAGCGCTATCGTGAAGGTCACCGGCATCAGCGACACCAGTCCCCCCAGCTTGCGCAGATCACGGGTGTTCGTCTCATGGTCGACAATCCCGACCACCATGAACAGCGAACCCTTGAATATGGCATGATTAATCAAATGAAAGAGGGCAGCCGTTGTTGCGGCGGTAAAGAACACAGCCTCTTCACCCGTGTAGAATGAAGCTGCCGATCCCATTCCCAGTAATCCCATAATCAGTCCCAGCTGGCTGATTGTAGAATAGGCTAACAGAGCCTTCAGGTCCGTCTGCTTCATCGCCTGGATCGATCCATAGATCAAGGTGATCAGGCCGACGCCCGACACAATCCAAAACCACTCATGTTGCCCCGCAAACACCGGGCTGAAACGCGCGACCAGATACAATCCTGCTTTGACCATCGTAGCCGAGTGCAGATAAGCGCTGACCGGGGTCGGTGCTTCCATCGCATCCGGCAGCCAGATATGAAACGGAAACTGGGCCGATTTGGTGAAGGCCCCCAGCAGAATCAGGATCATTGACGGTATGAACAGCGGTTGTCCGCTGATGTCCCCGGCCTGGCTCCAGATTTCGCGGATACTGAAGGTCCCTGTCATGCCGTACAGCATCAGGAATCCGGCGAACATCGCCAGGCCGCCGAAGACCGTAATCAGCATCGACTTCAGTGCGCCGTAGCGTGACTTTTGTCTACGGTGCCAATAGGCAATCAGGAGGAAGGAGGATACACTTGTCAGCTCCCAGAAGCCGTACAGGACCATCAGGTTATCGGACATTACCACCCCGAGCATCGCGCCCATAAAGATTAGGAGATAAACATAAAACGGGGTCAGTTCTTCTTTGCGTTTGTCCAGATAATAAATCGAGTAGAAGATGACAAGCATCCCCATTCCCGTAATTAACAATGCGAACAGCAAACTTAATCCATCCAGATGAAATACCAGATTAATGCCAAGGGACGGAATCCAGGATACAGTCTCATATCCGTACTCCCCTCCCTTAATGACAGGAATCCGGGTCAAGAAATAAATGAACAACGCCAGCGGTCCGGCAAGTACAAGCCAACCTCGATGGAGCCTGGCCATCCGCCCTCGTAGAAGCGCTATCATTAAGGCCAGCAGAAACGGAACAAGTACGGTTATATGCAGCAAAGGCAAGCCTCCTTTTCCACTCTATAAGTTAAGTTGTGAACAATAGTACATACTACTGGAAGTAAAAACGATTATAAGGGATCGCTTAGTGTCCCCTCGCAGATATGCAAATATCTCGCTTTACCATCTTGCTCAATTCTGAATAAGCCATTCTCAAATTCCGTGTGCAATTCGTGAAAAAATTTCCCTTTGATGTAATCCTGACCTTCCGGCTCATCACTGAGCTGATAAACGCCCTCATTCTTCACCAGATAGGAAATTACACCTTCTTCATGCGTCTCTTCAAGACCGGCGCGCATCCGCTGTACTGCCACAACATGCAGATCCATCATCTTCATTTTGCTGATCAGCTCATTGACAAAATTGCGCTTGGTCAGCTCCTGCCACAGCGTCTGGGCGGATTGCCCGATAATGATCTGCGTGACGTCCTTCTCTTCTGCCGCTTCAACGATTACATCCGTTGTCTTGCGGCCCCGGCGTTTGCGGACCATAAACTCTGCTCCGGCTTCCTCGGCCAGACGCTTCCAGACCGCCATGAACATTTCTTTGCTCTGATTGTATTCATCACTGTCTGAACTATCCACATTGAGCACATAGAGCGGTGCCCCCAGCATCTCAGATAGCTCGACTCCACGCCGGATTAAACGCTCCCCGTGCGGACCATAATGAACGCATACCATAATTTTTTCCTTGTGAATGACCTTCGCCCTCCTGTAACATGGGCAAGAAATACAAAAGGAGCCTACTGGCGTTAGGCCCCTTTCTGTTGTTTCAAACCCTAAAAATTATACTTAAATTATATCTATTCCGATACTGTTTGTAAAGTTTACGGACAAGGATATGACAACATTGAAACATAATTCCCATTATAATGAAGTCTCATTCAGACCTTTCATAAGGTATATCTGGCATCGCATGTAAGGTTCATAGAATTTCTTAATGACCACACCAAAAATAATTGATTGGTAAATTGATGTAAGGTTTTATAGAATTCTTTTAAATTAAAAATAAATCCGGGGCTGCCCGAATCCACTATCAGACAGGGAGTGCTAGCTAAAGTGTCCACCGTTCATTCCGTTTCTTCAGAAATTACTAATCAGGCTGTACAATATGTTCATCAGATATACGCGGAGGTACAGCAGCGCGATCCGCAAGAGGCCGAGTTTCATCAGGCGGTCAAGGAGTTCCTGGATTGTCTCGTGCCTGTCCTGGCCCGTCATCCGCAATATATGAAGCATGGGATTCTCGAACGGCTGGTTGAACCCGAGCGCAGCATATCCTTCCGCGTGCCCTGGGTCGATGATGCCGGCAAAGTCCGGGTCAACCGCGGTTTCCGCGTTCAATACAGCAGCGCCATCGGCCCTTACAAAGGCGGACTCCGCTTCCACCCCTCCGTTTATCTTGGCATTATCAAGTTCCTGGGCTTCGAGCAGATTTTCAAAAATGCCCTGACCGGCCTGCCCATGGGCGGCGGCAAAGGCGGCAGTGATTTCGATCCCAAGGATAAATCCGATCAGGAAGTTATGCGCTTCACCCAAAGCTTCATGACGGAACTGTACCGCCACATCGGCCAGGATACGGATGTTCCCGCAGGGGATATCGGAGTGGGCGCACGCGAGATTGGCTATATGTTCGGACAATATAAACGAATTCACGGAGGACATGCGGCCGGGGTTCTCACCGGAAAAGGGCTGCTGTACGGCGGCAGTCTGGCACGCAAGGAGGCTACCGGCTACGGCTGCGTATACTTCGTGCAGGAAATGCTGTCGTCCACGCGGGGAAACAGCTTCGAGGGCAGCCGGGTAGTTATCTCCGGGTCAGGAAATGTCTCTATTTATGCTATCGAGAAGGCTCAGCAGCTGGGAGCTCTTGTTATCGCGTGCAGTGATTCGAACGGATATATCCATGATCCGCAAGGAATCAATCTGGATACTGTCAAAAGACTGAAGGAAACCGATCGCCTGCGCATCAGCGAATACGTGAAGGAGCATCCACATGCACAGTATATTGATGGCTGCAGCGGAATCTGGAGTCTGCCTTGCGATATCGCCCTGCCTTGCGCCACCCAGAATGAGCTTGACCTGGCATCCGCCCGGACGCTTATTCTGAACGGGGTTCAGGCCATCGGCGAAGGGGCTAATATGCCGACGACGATTGAAGCGGTTGAATTGTTCCTTGAGAATGATGTGTTGTTCGCTCCGGCCAAGGCGGCTAATGCAGGAGGAGTAGCGGTCTCGGGACTTGAAATGAGCCAGAACAGCATGCGGCTGGCCTGGAGCTTCGAAGAGGTCGATGCCAAGCTGCAGGAGATTATGAAGAATATCTACCGCAGAACTGTGCAGGCGGCAGAGGAATACGGGGTTGCCGGTAACCTGGTGGCCGGAGCTAACATCGCCGGTTTCCTGAAGGTTGCCGACACTATGCTGGCGCAGGGGATTGTGTAACTAAATAAGCAGCAGATCAATGGCGGGCGAACAAGCCTTGGTTATTTCGGCGAGTATTATGGACTGCCCGCAATGGTTCTGTTGCTATATGTATAAAGCTTACCTATAGAGCTAGTCCTGAATGTATTGTTGAATGTATTGTTGTACGTAGTGCAACATGGATTCAATGATAATGAGGGATTTGTAAGGATTGTTGTATGAAATACAACAAATTGTCCCGTTCGCCGCTTGAATACGTGGGAAATGCTGCTTTTTATACAACAATTCTTGATTAGACCCGATATTGTGAGGGAAATGTTGTATTTCGTGCAGGATTTCAGTATGACTATTAAGTCCAGCTTATTTAGTAACCGTGTTTGTCCGGTTACTTCCTCTCTCTATGAATCAGAGGTATTTCTACCTCTGATTTTTTTTGATTCCAGCAGAACGTGCAGAAGGGGTGTCTCAAAAGCCATGAAATGGCTGATTGAGACACCCCTCGTTTTTTGAGTATGCCATACTTAAGCTTGCGGGAGAACGCTCCACGAACGGACCGTTGTTCCAATTGCTGTGCTCTTTAAGTAGGATCAGGGTTTCCCCCGGGCGAGCCCCGGCCAGATCATCGTCATCACAGCAGCCGGCTGCTCCCACCAGCATGCCCGTTGCTCACTCTTCGCCAGCCTACAGCAGCTCGCGCCGCAGCGTCTCTGCCGATTTAGGGGACAGATGGCCGAGCGGAATATCGAATACCGTCTTGGCACCCTTATGGCCTTCATGCTTCAGGCGGACAGCTGCACGGGCATAGGCTACCAGCACGCTGGCCGTAAATTCAGGATTACTGTCCAGCTTCAGCCCGAATTCGGCAATCTGCTTGCTTCCGCCGCCGGTTATACCGCTACGGATAACGAAGCCGCCATGCGGCATGCCGGAATGCTTCGCTGCAAGCTCATCCTCCGAAATGAAGTTGACCGTTGTATCATAATCGGCGAAATAATTCGGCATCTCCACAATGCTCCGGGTGATTGCCTCATGGTCCGCCCCTTCTTCCGCCACCACGAAACATTCGCGGCGGTGCTTCTCGCGGGTAGTCAGCTGCGGAGTCTCTCCGCCCCGGATACTGTCAATGACTTCCTGAACAGGAACGGTATATTGCACGCCTGCCTTCACACCGGGAACGCGGCGGATCGCATCCGAATGCCCTTGGCTGACCCCGGTGCCCCAGAAGGTATAATCCTCTCCTTCCGGCAGAATAGACTGCATCAGCAGACGGTTCATGGAGAACATTCCCGGGTCCCAGCCCGTTGATATTACACTGACTGTCCCGCCGCCTTGGGCTGCCTTATCCACGGCAGTGAAGAAGTCAGGAATTTTGGCATGGGTGTCAAAGCTGTCCACTGTATTAAACAATCTGGCCAGCTGCGGGGTCTGCTCCGGCAGGTCTGTCGCTGATCCGCCGCACAGAATCATTACGTCGATTTTGCCTATGTATTGCTCGGCTGCGGATATATGCTCTGTGACTTTTCCTGTGATTTCCGCCAGCTGCTGCGGGTCTCTGCGGGTAAAAATAGCTGCAAGCTCCATATCCGGATTTTGTTCAATCGCCTGCTGTACCCCTTTACCCAAATTCCCGTAACCGACAATCCCAACTCTGATGTTTGAAGTCATGTTTACTGTAGTCCTCCCTTGCCGGGTATCCCGGAGATATCAATCCTTTAAATTATAAGTATATATACATTACACGAAATGTAAACAATTAAGTTGAATAGCCGGTGCAGGCCACAATAAAAAAGTCAACGCCCTCCTAAGAGACCGTTGACCTTCCCTCCATTACATCCACTTGTGGTGATCTGCACAGCAAGGATTTATTTTCCCGAACCCAAAAAGCTCTCCACAATAAATTCCAATTGCGCCTCAAGTGAAATCGGATCATTATAATACGAGCCCTTCTCATCAATGAAGTAGACCCGGTTATTCTTCACTGCGGGGAGTGACTTCCACACATTGCTGTCATAGACGATATTCGCGTCGCCGTCATCCCAGCCCCAGTTACTGGTGAAGATGTAGTCTCCGGCATATTCAGGCAGCAATTCAAGCGACAGATCCCCGCCGAATCCTTCACCGTCGATCAGCGTGGTCTGAATAATCTCCGGAGCTTTGAGGCCAAGATCCCCGTACAGAATCTCACCGCCTCTTCCCCCTTTATTCCCCCAGGCATAAATCCCCTTCGCATAAGGCTGAAGTATCGATACAGTCTTATCACCTACAACTTCAGCAATCTGCGGCTTCACCCCGGCAATCTTCGCATTCCACTCCTCAATCCACTGCTGTGCCGCGTCCTCTTTACCGGTGATTTTGCCGAATTCTAATAATAAGTCCTGCGGAGATCCGGCTCCGTACTTCAGTCTGACCACCGGAGCAATTTGCGCCAGCTGCTCGTATTGGGATTCTTCGATATAGTCAAATGTAAGGATCAGATCTGGGTCCAGCTTCAAAATGGCCTCAGCATTCGGCTCTACGCCAATATTAACGATATTATCCAGCTGGCCTTCATGAAACGGGTTCTTCAATGAATCATCGGCTGCCGCGATTGGCTTCACACCGAGAACGAGTAAATTACCGATTGCACTGCCTGTCAAATCAATAATCCGCTCAGGATTCACCGGAATCGTTACCTCCCCCTTGCTGTCCGTATAGCTTTTGGTGGCTGAAGCCAAGCTGCCTGCGTTTGAACTCCCGGCCGTAGTCCCCGCCTCCTGATTGGCTGCATTCAGTGACTGCGCAGCCGGAGTATTGCTGCCTGCGGCACTGCCATTAGCCGGAGTTGCCCCACTGGAACAAGCACTTAATAATAATGTTAGACATAACAGTAATGTCGCCGTAGCCATAGATGCCGGCTTAGTTCCCCACTTCACTGATAATCCCCCTTTTTGATGTGGATGAGAATAATTCTCATCATTTTTGATACTATAGCACCGGGAATTATCTGCTACAAGGGCAATTTTCGGATGAAAGAGTCAATTTCATAATTCAGTTGGCTGAATAGCAAGACTTGGCC